>NZ_JBHUAF010000118.1:0-21240 GCF_042789895.1 Kitasatospora sp. NPDC056783 | reverse complement strand
GGCATCCTCCGGCCGGGCTCCCCGGCCGGGACCACGGCCGGGCACCCGGCCGACGACCACGGCCCGGGCCACGTACGAGCGCGGGGACCTGATGACCCACCAGCCCGAACCACTCCTGCCCGGCGTCCTCGCCATCGACGCGGGGAACTCCAAGACCGACGTCGCCCTGATCGGCGCCGACGGCAGCATCCTCGGCAGCGCCCGCGGCGGCGGCTTCGAGCCGCACCGGATCGGCGGCGCCGCGGCGGTCGCCGGTCTCGCCCCGCTGGTCGAGCAGGCCGCCGCCGAGGCCGGCCACCGGGGCTGGAGCGGGGTGCTCACCAGCCACGTGAGCGCCTGTCTGGCCAACGCCGACCTGCCGGTCGAGGAGGAGGCGCTGCGCGAGGCCCTGGAGTCCCACCCCTGGGGGGTCGCCAGCACGGTGGCCAACGACACCTTCGGCCTGCTGCGGGCCGGCACCGACGGGCCGCGCGGGGTCGCGGTGGTCTGCGGCGCCGGGATCAACTGCGTCGGACTGCTGCCGGACGGCCGCACCGCCCGCTTCCCCGCCCTCGGCCAGCTCACCGGTGACTGGGGCGGCGGCGCGGGTCTGGCCGCCAGCAGCATGTGGCACGCCGTCCGGGCGGAGGACGGGCGCGGCGGGCCGACCGGGCTCGCCGCGGCCATCGCCGAGCACTTCGGCCTGCCGACCGCCGGCGCCGTCGCCGAGGCCGTCCACCTGGGGCACCTGCCCGGCACCCGGCTGCACGAGATCGTGCGGGTGCTGTTCGCGGTCGCGCGCGAGGGGGACGCGGTGGCGCTGGAGCTGATCGACCGCCAGGCCGACGAGATCGTCCGGCTCGCGGTGGTGGCGCTCGGCCGCCTGGAGCTGCTGGACGCCCCGACGCCGGTGGTGCTGGGCGGCGGCGTGCTCGCCTCCCGGCAGCCGCTGCTGCTGGACAACGTGACGGCCCGGCTCGCCGAGGCCGCGCCGCTGGCCGAGCCGCGCGTCGTCGTCGCGCCGCCGGTGCTGGGCGCGGCGCTGCTCGGGCTCGACCACCTGGCGGCGGGTGCCCCGGCGCAGACCCGGCTGCGCGAGGCGTACGAGGCGGACCGTCAGGCGGCCGCCTGACGGCCGCCCACTGACCTCCCTCCCCCGCTGGTCCCGGACGCCCCGCGGGGGAGGGAGCCCCGGGCCGGGAACCACGGACCGGTCCCCCGTCGTGTCAGAGGGTGACCGCCGTCCGACGCCGTCCGGAAGACCCGCTCCATGGCCACGCCCCGACTCCTGCTCGCCGCCGCCCTGTTGGCCTGCGGCGGCGCGGCCGCCCTCACCGGCTGCACGCCCTCCGACTCCGGCCCGACGGTGACGGCCGCCTCCGCCGCCGCCCGCGCCGACGAGGGGGCGGACGACCTGCTGGACGACGATGACGTGCTGTTCGAGGACGAGGACGAGGAGTCCTCCGCCGCGGCCGGCCCGTCCACCAGCTCCGCCGCGCTCCCGTCCGCCGCACCCGACTGCGCCTCCCCCACCGCGCGCCCCGGCCACGAGGTCCTCGTCGTCGTCACCGCCGGCCCGGCCGAACTCACCGCCCAGCCCGCCCGCTTCAGCTGCGGCCCCGGCCGCTACGAACCCGCCGGCAGCCCGGTCCACTACGGCTTCGCCGCGGCGGGAGTGACGGCCACCCTGGCCGACGCCGGGCAGGACGTCCCCCTCGTCGAACTGATCGACCACCTCGACGAGTGCCTCGCCGAGCGCGACCCGGCCGGCCCCGCCGCCTGCCACGGCAACACCTACGACGTGGTGCTGGACTCCCACGGCCGGATCATGCGCATCGCCGAGGTCCCGGGGGCCTGACCTGCGGGTTCACCGCCGCCCGGGGGGCCGTCCCGGCGCATACGGTGTAGAAGCGCCTCTCAACTGTTGGCATTCGGCTGCGCTACGCGCGTCAACCACGCGTCAGCTGCGGCCTTTTGACGTTCACTACGTCCGCCGGGGCCTTCGTTGGGGTTCGTCTTACCTTTTCCGTCGTTGACCCTGTTTCGACAACTCTGCTTTGCTTCCGGCCGTCGGCGGTAACCGGCCTCCCGTCCCCACACCACTGACCGTTCACGACGGGTGGTCAGTCCCTCCGCGTTGCCGTCGTCGCACGTCCCCCTTCGTCCCCCACCGTGCCGTCGCGCCGCACCCCGGCGCGTCCGGCACCAGAGAGGAACCCTCACGATGGGCATCTCCCCCACCTCCCGCCGGTTCCGGCTGCGCGCCCTGACCGGGCTCAGCGCCCTGGCCCTGGCCGCCACCGGCTTCGCCGCCGCTCCGGCCGCCCAGGCCGCGCAGGACGACCGGCCGGCCGGCGAGTTCGCCGGGCAGCCCCACCCGTACCGGCACGGCGTGCACCCGACCAAGGAGAACGCCGGGCAGGCGGCCAAGGCGGCGACCAACAACCTGAGCTACGGCGGCGGCGTGGACGGCATCGGCGTCACCACCGGCGCGCCGAAGGTCTACCTGATCTTCTGGGGCACCCAGTGGGGCACCCAGGGCACCAACTCGGCCGGCTACACCACGCTCTCCGGCGACCCGAAGGGCGAGGCGGTCCGGACGCAGCAGCTGTTCAAGGGCCTCGGCACCAACAGCGAGACCTGGTCCGGCGTCATGACCCAGTACTGCGAGGGCGTGGCCACCGGAGCGACCAGCTGCCCGACCGGCTCCACCCACGTCGGCTACCCGACCGGCGGCGCGCTGGCCGGCGTCTGGGTCGACGAGTCCGCCGCCGCGCCGAGCCAGGCCAGCGGCTACCAGCTGGCCACCGAGGCCGTGAAGGCCGCCGGGCACTTCGGCAACACCACGGCCGCCGCCAACCGCAACGCGCAGTACGTGGTGCTGTCGCCGACCGGCACCCACCCGGACGGCTTCAACACCCCCAGCGGCGGCTTCTGCGCCTGGCACGACTACAACGGCGACACCACCCTGACCGGCGGCGCCGCCCCCTCCCCGTACGGTGACGTGGCGTTCACCAACGACCCGTACGTGACCGACATGGGCTCCTCCTGCGGCCAGAACTACGTCAACAGCGGCAGCGCGGGCACCCTGGACGGCGTGACCATGGTGTACGGCCACGAGTACTCGGAGACCATCACCGACCAGAACCCGGCGGGCGGCTGGACCGACTCCACCGGCTACGAGAACGCCGACAAGTGCTCCTGGAACGGCGTCGGCGGGACGGGCGGCTCGCAGAACGTGGCGTTCGCGACGGGCACGTTCGCGATGCAGGGCACCTGGTCGAACGGTGTCAGCGGGTGCCAGATCTCGCACGCGATCGTCCACTGACGGTCTGACTGCCTGACCGCCTGACGATCTGACGGTCTGACGGGTCTGACGGCCTGATGCGCCGAAGCGCCGGGGTGGGCCCGCCCCGGCGCTTCGGCGTCCGCCCGCTCCTACGGTACGACCAGCCCGAACTCGTAGGCCTGGATGACCAGGTGGACCCGGTCGCGGGCGTCGAGCTTGGTGAACAGCCGGGCGACGTGGGCCTTGGCGGTGGCCACGCTGATGGTGAGCTCCCCGGCGATCTCCGCGTTGGACAGGCCCCGGCCGACCAGGGTGAGCACCTCGCGCTCGCGTTCGGTGACGGCCTCGGCGACCGGCCTGCGGGGCCGGTCCGCCGCCCCCTGCGGGCGGGCGGCGAACTCGCCGATCAGCCGGCGGGTGATGCCGGGGGCCAGCAGGGCGTCCCCGGCGGCGACCACCCGGATGCCGTCCAGGATGGTCTCCAGGGCGAGGTCCTTGACCAGGAAGCCGCTCGCCCCGGCACGCAGCGCGCCGTAGACGTAGTCGTCGTCGTCGAAGGTGGTGAGGACGAGGACGTGGGTGGGCAGGTCCGGGTCGGTGGTGATCCGGCGGGTGGCCTCGATGCCGTCCGTGCCCGGCATCCGGATGTCCATCACGGCGACGTCGGGGCGCAGCCGGGCGACCAGTTCGACGGCCTCGGCTCCGTCGCCGGCCTCGCCGACCACCTCCAGGTCGGGGGCGTCGGCGATCAGCACGCGCAGGCCGGTGCGGATGAGCGGCTGGTCGTCGACCAGCAGGACGCGGATCACGCGCCCACCTCCAGGGGGAGTTCGTCGGGGGCCCGTTCCGGCAGTGGCAGCCGGGCGGCGACCAGGAAGCCTCCCCCGGGGCGCGGCCCGGCACCGAACTCACCGTGCAGCAGCGCGACCCGCTCCCGCATGCCGGCCAGGCCGTAGCCGGTGCCGGGGGTGCCGGGGGCCGTCCCGGCGCCCGGGTCGGCCACGGTGACGGCGACCTCCCGCGTTCCGTACTCGACGGTGACGTGGCAGTCCCGGGCGCCGGAGTGCTTGACCACGTTGGTGACCGCCTCCTGGACGATCCGGTAGGCGGCGAGGTCCACCTCGGCCGGCAGCGGACGGGCCGCGCCGTGCCGGGTGAGCGCCACCCGGACCCCGGCGTCCGCCGTCTTCGCCGCCAGCCGGTCCAACTCGCCGAGTCCCGGCGCCACTTCGAGCGGCGCCTCCTCCCCCTCGCCCTGCCGCAGCGCGCCGAGCATCCGGCGCAGCCCGGCGAGGGTCTCCCGGCTGGTGGCCTCGATCGCCTCCAGGGCCCGGCGGGTCTCGGCGGGCTGGGTGTCCATGACCCGGCTGCCCATGCCGGCCTGGATCGCGATGATGCCGATGCTGTGGGCCACCATGTCGTGCAACTCCCGGGCGATGCGCAGCCGTTCGGCGGTGATGGCCTGCTCGGAGGCCCGGCCGCGCAGCACCTCGACGTGGGCGCGGCTCTGGTGCGCGGTGTTGCCGACCAGCCAGGCGATCAGCACGGTGGCGGCGAAGCCCCCGTAGGCGAGCGGGTTGACGGGGTAGTCGTTGACGGCGCCCCAGAGCAGCAGCCCGGTGAGGGCGGCGAGCGGCAGTGCCAGGGCGCTCAGCGAGGTCCAGCGGGAGCGGGTGGCCGCGCAGTAGCCGACCACCCCGTCGGCGATCAGGAACTGGAGCCCCGCGGCCTCCGGGACGGTCCACATCCCGAGGGCGAAGACGCCGCCCGCGAGCGCCACCACGATGGCCGCCAGCGGCAGCCGGACCAGCAGCGCCGCGACCAGCGTGGTGACCACCGCGGTGACCAGCAGCGGCATGTCCTCGGGGTTGCCGTGGTAGGTGAACAGGTGGCGCAGCTCGTCCTCGCGCGTGAAGGAGCGGAAGACGACCAGGCTCGTCCAGAGCGCCCCCACCCACACGCCGGCGGGCAGGCGCCTGAGCAGCGGCGGACGGGGTTCGGTGATCATGACGCGATGCTAGGGCGTCCCGGCCGGCGGCGCATCGGCCCGGGGGCGTAATCCCGGGGGCGGGTGCGGCGGCTCCGGTTGTGGCCCGCCGCCCGATGCCGGGCGGCGGCCCCGACCGGCAGCGTGGTTCCCGTGATCGAGATCGAACGACTGACCAAGCGGTACGGCGCCACCACGGCCGTCGACGGGCTGAGCTTCACCGTCCGGCCGGGCGCGGTGACCGGCTTCCTCGGCCCCAACGGCGCCGGCAAGTCCACCACCCTGCGGATGATCCTGGGCCTCGACGCCCCCACCGAGGGCACCGCCACCGTCGCCGGCGTGCCCTTCGCGAGCCGGCCGCGCGGCCTGCGGCACGTCGGCGCCCTGCTGGACGCGGGGGACGTGCACGGCGGGCGCAGCGCCCGGGCGCACCTGTCGGCACTGGCCCGGAGCAACCGCGTCCCGCTCGGACGGGTGGACGAGGTGCTGGCGGAGGTGGGCCTCGGCAAGGCCGCCGGGCGGCGGATCGGCGGCTACTCGCTGGGCATGAAGCAGCGCCTGGGCATCGCCGGCGCGCTGCTCGGCGACCCGCCGGTGCTGCTGTTCGACGAGCCGCTGAACGGGCTGGACCCGGAGGGCGTGCTCTGGGTGCGCGGGCTGTTCCGGCGGCTCGCGGACGAGGGGCGGACGGTGTTCGTCTCCAGCCACATGATGGCGGAGATGGAGCACACCGCGGACCGGCTGGTGGTGATCGGCCGCGGCCGGCTGATCGCGGACGAGAGCCTCGCGGAGTTCTCCGCCCGTGACGCGGTCTCCTCGGTGGCCGTCCGCACTCCCGGACTCGCCTCACTGGAACCGGTGTTGCGGGCCGAGGGAGCCGAAGTCCTCCGTACCGAAGCGGACTTCGCGGTCGTCACCGGGCTTCCCGCCGCGCGGATCGGCGAACTCGCCCTGCGGCACGACGTGGTGCTGCACGAACTGGCCGCCCGGACGTCGTCGCTGGAGTCGGCGTTCATGTCCCTGACCGCCGACAGTGTCGAGTACCCGGCTGGAGACGCCCGATGAACCGTCGCGAACTCGCCGAGCCGGCCCCCCGGCTCCTCGACCTGCTCGCCGCCGAGTGGATCAAACTGCGCTCGCTGCGCTCCACCTACTGGGTGCTGGCGCTGGCCTCGCTGGTGGCGATCGCCGTCAACGTGAACGCCGTCCACACCGACCTGACGTACATCGACCACCCGCGGCCGCGCATGCCCGGACAGCCCCCGTACAGGTACGATCCACTGTTCCACGGCCTCGGCGGCATCGCCGGCGACCTGATGATGATCGCGGCCGGCAGCCTCGGGGCGATCACCGTGTTCGGCGAGTACACCACCGGCCTGATCCGCACCACCTTCGCCGCCGTCCCGGACCGGCGGGGCGTGATCGCGGCCAAGGTGGTGCTGATCGGCGGGATCACCGCGCTCGCCGGGCTCGTGGTGTCGACGGGTTCCTTCCTGACCGTCAACGCGATGCTGGCCTCCCGGCACCTCGGGCTCTCCCTCGCCGACGACGGCTGCCTGCGCGCGGTGCTCGGCTACGCGGCGATCGTGCCGGTCTGCGCGCTGATCGGGATGGCGCTGGGCGCGCTGCTGCGGCACGCCACCGCCTCGATCGTGTCCCTGGTGATGCTGCTGTTCGTCCTGCCGATGATGTTCGGCGGCGACCGCTACCGGTGGCTGAAGGAGATCGGCACCCACCTGCCGTCGGCCACCGTGCAGCGGCTCACCATCAACCCCAACTCCAGCGCCACGATGGGGAAGTACGCGCCGAGCGTGCTGGACTCGTGGATCACCATGGGCGTCTGGGCGGTGGTCGCGGTGGCGGTCACGGCGGTCGCGGTGCGACGGCGGGACGCGTGACGGCGGGTCCGGCCTCCGACTCCGGCAGCACGTTACGCCAGTAGCCCACGGAGAGCTTCGACGTCCGCACGGAATCGGTGATCCGCCGTCCGCACCGGCCGAAGGAAGGACGTGGGGAGTGGCGCCCCTGGCGCCGGATCGTCGACGAACCGAGGGATGAGGTGGACGTGCAGGTGGGGGACGGAGTTTCCCAGCACCTCGTAGTTCATCTTGACGGGCTTGAAGTGGGCCTCGACCGCCCGCGCGGCCAGGAGCATCTCGCTGAAGAATCCGAACGCCTGGCCCTCGTCGAGTTGGGTCGGCTCGGCGGCGTGGGGACCGTTCCAGATCACCGTGGTGTAGCCGGGAATCACCGCCTGGTTCAGGTACACATCCGCGAAGGCTCCATGCCGGACCCGACGACCGCGGCCATTGTCCGCCATCCCTCGGGTGGCGCACATGGCGCAGTCGAGACCGGCCTTCCGGTCCTCCCAGTCTGCCGGCCACGTTGACGCACTCATGAACCTTGGATAGCTCCCGACAGCCCGCCTCGCACCTCGAACGCACCGAGGCCACCTCGGCCGCACCGCACCGGAGACCGCTGCCGACCGCTTGCGGACCGGAAATCAGAGCGACCACGCTCAGTCAGCACCTCTACAATTCCCGTGAGTTGGCAGCGGATGATCCGTTCGCGCCGGAGAGGGAATCCCAGTGACTGAGGTAGTTGCAGCGATCAGCCTTGCGGAGCAAGCCGTGTCGGCCGCCATGGCTCGCGCCCTGCCGCCTGAGCTGTCCGAGCGAGACCCCCTCGTCCGATCCTCCGAGCACGCCGACTTCCAGTCGAACGTCGCCCTGTCCCTCGCCAAGCAGGCAGGGCTCCCGCCACAGAACCTCGCACGGGCCCTCCAGGGCGAGCTGGCCGGCGGCCCGGTGTCGTCGACCCTGTCCGGCCCCGGGTTCCTCAACCTGACGGTGGCAGATTCACAGCTCTGGGCGCAGGTCGAGGCCCGGCTCGCGGACCACCGGCTGGGCATCGGCCTGCCCCTGGCCGGCGCCCGCACCGTCGTCGACTACTCGGCGCCGAACATCGCCAAGGAGATGCACGTCGGCCACCTTCGGACGACCGTCATCGGCGACTCGCTGGTCCGGGTGCTGGCTTTCCTCGGCGGCGACGTCATCCGGCAGAACCACCTGGGCGACTGGGGAACCCAGTTCGGCATGCTGATCCAGTACATCGACGAGCACCCGGAAGCGCAGTGGCGAGGCGGCGGCGCGGGCGAGCAGGTCTCTGTGCTCGACGGCCTGTACCGGGCCGCACGGCAGAAGTTCGACGCCGATCCCGAATTCGTCGAGCGTGCTCGGCATCGGGTGGTGGCCCTTCAAGGGGGCGACGAAGCCACGCTGGCGGTGTGGCGGGAGTTGGTCGCGGTGTCCGGCCAGGCCTTCCAGCAGCTCTACGATCGGCTTGGAGTCCTGCTCACCGAGCAGGACTCTGCGGGTGAGTCGACGTACAACCCGTTTCTGGACGAGGTCGTCGAGGAACTGGTCGAGGCCGGCATCGCGGTCGACAGCGATGGCACGCTGTGCGTGTTCTTCGACGACGTCACCGGCCCGGACGGCGAGCCGGTGCCGCTGATCGTCCGCAAGAAGGACGGCGGCTACGGCTACGCGGCCACCGACCTGGCCACCATCCGGCATCGGATCCGAAAGCTCGAAGCGAACCGGCTCCTGTACGTCGTCGACGCCCGGCAATCCCTGCACTTCCAGATGATCTTCGCCACCGCCCGCCGGGCCGGCTGGCTCACCGACGACGTCGAGGCCGTCCATGTGCCGTTCGGCACGGTGATGGGCCCCGGCGGCACACCGTTCAAAACCCGCTCCGGTGGCACCGTGCGGCTCTCGGAGTTGCTGGACGCGGCGGTCGAGGGCGCCCGGGAGGCGATGGCCGACAAGCCCCACGATCTGACCGGGGACGCGTTGGAGAGGGTGATCCAGGCTGCCGGGATCGGCGCGATCAAGTACGCCGACCTGTCGACCTCGCGCGCCAAGAACTACGTCTTCGACATCGCCCAGATGGTCTCGCTCCAGGGCAACACAGGCGTCTACATGCAGTACGCCCACGCCCGGGCCCGGACGATCCTCGGCAAGGCCCCGAAGGAGGCTCTGGAGCAGCCGGTCGACACCTCGCTGCCTCTGCACCCCGCCGAGCGCACCCTGATCCTCCTGCTGGACGGCTTCGACGCAACCGTTCGCGAGGTCGCCCAGGAGCTGGAGCCGCACCGGCTGTGCGGATACCTGTTCTCCCTGGCGAAGGCCCTCACGGACTTCTACGGCGCCTGCCCGGTCCTCAAGGCGGAGACTCCGGCCATTCGGGCGAACCGGGTGGCGCTGTGCCGTCTGACCGCGCGGACGCTGGCCCAGGGCCTGGACCTGCTCGGCCTCCAGGCCCCGGACCGGATGTAGCGAGTGGCCGCCCCGGTGAGCGCGGCTACGTGCCTACCGGGGCCTCGCGCAGCGCCCTCACCAGCCGTCGGCGTTGGTCGCCGTCCTGCCGCAGGCCGATGCCGTCCCGCGTGTTGACGGCACCGTCGGCCATGAGCGGGCTCAACCCGCGTTGCAGCGACGAGAACAGCGCCGGGGACCGACCCGACGCCTCACCGTAGCCGAGATGGTCCTCACCGCACACGCCGCCGGGCTCACCCGTCAGCGCACGGAGGACGTCATGGATCCTGACTTCCGCGTCCTCGCCGGCCAGGGCCAGGGCGAGCAGGGCGACGGACCGCTCTGCTCGGCTGCGATGCCTCTCGTACGTCGTGGCGTCGCCGCCCAGGAAGACGTGCGGAACGGTGAGTGCGTTGAGGACCAGCCGGAGCTTGAACGGCCGGGAGTCGAGGAACCAGGGCTCCGCGACGACAGGATCCACTGTCACCTCGCCCTCCGATGTGACGGTGAAACCTCCCAGGGCAATGGCCTCCTCGACCTCGCCCACGGTGGCGTGGAGCTTACTGGTGTAGGAAACCTCATGGTCCAAGCCGAGCCCGTACCGCTGATGGAGCCCGATGACACTGCGGGTGAGCGCTTGCAGCCGTTCCGAGGGCAGCGCCTCGACACCAACGAAGAGGAGGTCGAGGTCGGACGAAGCGTGCGCGCTGCCATCGGCGTGCGACCCGTACACCAGTCCGTAGCCGTCGGTGCCGACGTACTCGGCACGGAGCCCGGCCGCAGCCCCGAAGACGTCATACGGGGTTCTGTCGTGCGGCCGGGAGAGCTGACAGCCGTAGGCGTTCATGCGGCACCCACCCGACTGCGCGGAATGTGACGACCAGCCGGGCCGGCCCAGAAGTCGATCACATAAGCACCGGTGGGGATGAAGACCTCACCCGACGGCTGGGTACGGGCGTCCACGAAGGCTCTGACTTCGCGATATACGTGCGGGTCGTCCATCAGCACCGGCAGGGACTTCATGTGGACGGTGGTGAACCACACGCGGGCGGCCTCTGGACTGGGCGCGACGGCGATGCCACCGAGCCGGGAATAGCGCAGTCGGCCCTCACCACGCGCTTCCGCACCCTGGAGCTCCTCCAGGAGGATCTCACGGGTGTAGCCGCGTCCGGTTCCGGGGAACGGCGCGACCTTCTCCCAGGCCCTGGTGACCAACTGCTGCTCGGGAGTCTCGGAGTCGAAGAACAGGGCAAGCAAGTGCCCGCCCGGCGCGAGGAGCCGGAGGATGTCGCGGACCAGACCACCCGCCTCCTGGCGTCCCTGCGCGAGGTCGACCCTGGGTACGATGCCGGCGGCGCCCAGTTCCTCGAAGAAGTCCATCAGCGGGTAGCTCAGCGACCAGAAGGCACCGACGATGTCGAAGGAGCCGGCCAGGCCTTCGTCGAGCATTCGGCGGACCGCGAGCTTGGTCTCCTGCCGGAGCGCCTCGGCCTCGGGGTAGCGGGCCCGGAACGTATCGATCATGGACCGGCTGTAGTCGGTGGCGCGCAGGCGGCGCGCGTACGGAGTGAGGCAAGCCGTGACACGGCCGGTACCGCAGCCGAGTTCGGCGACAGTCAGGCCGTGTCCTCCGCCGGGACGGCCGTAGTGACGCTCCATCACGCGACGGACGAGCTCGGTGTCCTCGACACCGTCGAAGTAGTGAGGGAGGAGGAGCTGGTCGTAGAGACCGGGGACCTGGTAGATCTCCCGGAACAACGACTGGTGCGCTGCGGACACGATGAACCTTCCTTCTCGACTGGGAGGAGTGCGCGCCGCCACCGGGGCAGCGACGCGCGGACGGACGACCGTCGGCCGGGCGCGCTACTCGCAGTCACGCCCGAGTGCGGTGACATGGTCGAGCACACCGATGAGGTGGCGCTCCTCGATCCGCAGGTTCTGGCCCATGAACCTGAGCGGGTACAGGGTCGCGCCACGGCAGAAGAATCCCCCGTCGGGAAGGCTGAACTGGTGCAGGTGCCAAGCTCCTTCGGCAAGCATGCGGGCATGGATGGCCTGGTTGACCTGGTTGATCCGATCGACGTCGGGGGCCACCGGGTCCACGTCGGTGGGGACATACATGAAGGCCACCGCCGTCAGGTCGGGGTCGTTCAGACGCAGGAGCCTGGGCGAAGCGTCCACCAGCTCCGTGAACCGCCTCGTCGTGTCCAACCTTCGTTCGACCATGGCTGCGAGCCCTGACCGTCCGTACGCCTTGACCGTCATCCAGAGCTTGAGCGACATCCACGCCTTCGACCCGATGAAGGGCGTGGTCTGCCCCGTCGCGAAATCCTCCTGCATGATCAGGTCCGAGTAGCTGGCGACCATCCTCATGTGTGCCGGGTCGCGTACCAGCAGCGCACTGAGGGCGTACGGGATGCCCATGACCTTGTGCGGGTCCACCGTGATGCTGTCGAAGCCGCCGATTCCGTCGATCTTGTGGCTGAGCTTGTCCGTCAGTGCACACGCGAGGCCCCAGCACGCGTCCGCGTGCAACCAGGCGCCCTCGTCGGCCGAGCGCGCCACGTCGTGCACCCCGCGGAGGTTCTCGATGGTGTGGGTTCGGCTGTCGCCGGCGTACGCGACGACTGCCATCACCGAGCCGGCCTCCTCGCGGAGCGTGCGTTCCAGTGCCTGTAGGTCGTAACGGAAGTCGACGGTGTCGACCTCCACGAGGCGGGAGCCGCAGCCGATCCACGCCATCGCGCTCTTGACGCTGTAGTGGCCGATCCCTCGCGGCACCACGATGGACGGCTTGGAAGGGCCGGCGACCCCACACTCCATGGTGCCCGGTGCCCAGTACTCCCTCGCGAGCATCATCGCGATGGTGTTACTGAGCGTGCCACCGTGGGTGACGCACCCGCCGACGTCCCAGATCGACTCGGTCCTCTCCACCGGGGAGTTGTCGTATCCGAGCAACTCGCGCAGCCAACGCAGCACTGTGATCTCGACGAAGGTGCCGCTCGGGGAGTCGAAGCTCTGGTTGATCAGGTTCTGCTGGGTGAACAGGGAGAGCAGGCCTCCGCAGAGCGCCGCCACGTCATCCCCCGTGTCTCCGAAGCCGAGGAAGAAAGGGCTGCTCTCGTTCTTGCAATCGGGCAGCACGTCCCGGACGAACTCATCGAGAACCGCCTCCAGCGGGCTGCCGTCCTCGGGCAGCGGGGCGAGGAGCACGTCTCGCAGCTCGAACGGCCGGCGACGTACCCGGAATACGGAGTCCTGGAGCTTGAAGTCGAGGCCCAGACCGACGAGGCGGGTGAACAGGCTGAGCAGTTCCTCCCGCCGCTCAGCAGTGACATGAAGCGGTGGCTGGTCCGGAACAGGCGGTGTGGTCATCGGTTCCTCCGGTGGTGCAACATCACATGCCCGTGCGCCGACGGCCGGGCAGAGCACGTCGCGCTGCCGCCAACCGCTCAATTCGGGGCGAAATCCTCCCCGGGCGAGGGGCACGGCAACTAGCGTGGGAACCATGAGAGTCGACCGGTGGCCTGACCGGTAGACAACGGGACTTAACGTCACGGGGTTAACCCCGGCCCACCCGCTCCGATGTGCCCGAGGTGCGGCTCCGGCTGGCGGCGCGATCTCAGGATGGGGACGATGGTGTCAGCTCCTCTCAGGCGCTCGCGCATGGAACACGGCTGGTCTCAGGAGCGGCTCGTCCACGAGATCGAGCGATACGCCCGGCAGCGCAGACTCGACGTGGCTTCGACTCCGAGCCTGCGCGTCTACGTGTCGGAGTGGGAGAACGGCCGGCGCCCGATCGGCCCGCTGTACGCGTCCGTTCTTCGCGCCCTCCTCGGGCTCACCGATCGTGAACTCCTCGACCGCACGACATCGGTCGGGTCTGTCGTCGCCGGCTACGACGAACTGGTCGACCGCATCGACTCGTCACACAACCTGAGTCTCGGCATGGTCGACACGTTCATGGCCCAGACCGAACTGCTGCGCACTGTCGACCGCCAGATGGGCGCTCCCGCCCTGGTGGACCAGATGCAGGCCCATCTGGCGGCCCTGGAGGAGTCCCTGACCTTCGCCGTGCTGCCGAGCACCCGGGAACCGATTGCGCGAGCGCTTGCCGGGGCAGCCACGCTCGGTGCATGGCAGGCACTCGACGTGGGCGCGACCGAGCGGGCCTGGCGGCACTACGAGCTGGGCAAGCGGGCCGCCGCCGAGGCGAAGGAGCCGATGTACCTGGCTCACGCCATGGCAGAGCAGGCCTACGTCCTGTCCTCGGCCGGCAAGCCGGACCTGGCCGTGCAGCTCGCGCAGGAGGCGCACCGGACAGTCGGCGGCAAGGCGTCGCCGCGTTTGCTGGCGTGGCTGCACGCCGCCGAAGCCGAGCTCCTCGCTCAGGCCGGTCGTCCCGACGACTGCCGCCGCTCACTGGACCGAGCGGCCGGCGCCCTCCCGTCCGGGGACACCGACCGGGATCCCGACATGCTGAGCATCTTCCTCAACGGCAACCACCTCACCCGGTGGCGCGGCAATGTGCTGGCCCGGCTCGGCGACGACAACGCGATGAATGATCTGTACGCCGCGCTCGCGGGGATGGACGCGACGTTCACCCGGGCCAGGGCAGGTCTGCACTGCGACCTCGCGCAGGCCCATCTCGCACGCGAGGAACGAGACCAGGCCGTGAACCACCTTCGGCAGGCCCGGCTACTCGCCAACCGCACGGGATCCACCCGTCATCGGGCTCGCGTCGACAGATTGGGCGCCGACTTCTGAGAGCAGCGGCGGAGGTCCGGCCGGAGATCGAGCTACCGCTTCCGGGAAGCCAGGATATGGAGGAGCGCCACCAAGGTGCCGGAGCCCATCAGTTTCCCCTCCGCCATGAGCCCTGGAACCTCGGCCAGCGGCACCCACGACACCAGTCCGGCCTCCTCGCCCTCCTCGGGTTCGCCCACCAAGGCCGCTCCCTCGCCGACGAAGACCTCGTGGGGAGAATCCACCATCCCGACCATCGGCTGGAACGTCACCACGTGGTCGAGACCGTTCGGCCGCCACCCGGTCTCCTCCTCCACCTCGCGTAGCGCGGCCTGGCAGCCGTCCTCTCCGGAATCGACGATGCCGCCGGGAAGCTCCCAGCCCCAGGAGTCCGGCACGAAGCGGTACCGCCACAGCATCAGCACGCGCTCCTCCGAGTCAAGGACCGCCGCTATGGCCACGCGCTTCAGCCTGACCACGTGATGTTCGAACCTCGGGACTCCCGGAGGTTCGACATCCACCAGGGCAAGCCGCACCCAGGGGTTGTCGTACACCAATCGGTCTCCGTGGATCCGCCACGGTTGGAGTTCGCCCGCCTGATCGCCCATCAGCGTCCACATCCCGGTACGAGAGCAGCAACGGCCCCCAGTTGACCACAACGCCCCGGCTCAGGCCGCCGCGCCCGCCTTGGTGCGGAAGGCGCCGAGGGTGGCCGCCGGGATGCCGCAGGAGGGGAGGAAGGAGGCCGCGCCGCCGTGGTGGGTGCGGACGCGGTCGAGGAAGACCGACATCGCCTCGGCCGGGGCCTCCAGCAGGGGTGCGGGGATGGTGAGGTGGCGGCCCTGGGAGTCGGTGACGCGGGAGGTGGTGTGGGTGGTGGTGTGGTCGTTGAGGGCGGTGCGGTGGCGTTCGGCGAGGCCGGCGAAGATCTGCGGGAGGGCGTCGGCGGTGCGGGTGTAGTCGGCGACGATGTGCTCGGCGGGCACGTCGAGGAGGTCCAGCAGGAGCGCGGTCAGCAGGCCGGTGCGGTCCTTGCCGGCGGCACAGTGCAGCAGGACGGCGCCGGGGCGGACGGTGGCCTCGACGGCGACGGCCACCGCCTCGGGCGCGGACTCGGCGAGCAGGACGTAGAAGTCGCCGAGGTCGGCGGCGGTGGCCATGGTGCTCATCCGCGCGGTGAGGGTGTCGGTGGCGGGGTTCACCGGGGCGGCGACGACGGCTATCCCGGCGGCCTCGGCGGCGGCCCAGTCCCGGGGGTCGGTCTCGCGCGGGTCGCGCAGGTCCACGACGGTGCGGATGTCGCAGCCGCGCAGCTGGGCGACGGTGGCCTCGTCGGCGGCCGGGAACGGCTGGGCGGAGCGGTACAGCACCCCGGGGCGGATCCGACGGCCTTCGGGGTCGCCGAGGGCGGCGGCGTCGCGGAAGTTGACCAGGGACATGCGGGAGGCCTTTCGGTGGGGCCGCACCCGGGACGAGAGGGGAGTCCGGAGGGCGGAGACATCTAGACGTCTAGATGTGTAACGCCTCCCGGGGTCCTCGGGCAAGCCACGGCGGGTGCATCCTTCCATCCCACTCCCATCGCCCGGCGACGGCGACCCGGGGCGCCGGCACCGGCTCCGTAGGATCGGCCCGTGGCGACGAACCCCCCGCACCCCCCGACCCCGCCGGACGCCCCCCACCCCCCGACCCCGCCGGACGCCCCGCTGTACCGCCGCCTGGCCCGCCGGCTCCAGGAGCGCGTCGACGCCGGCGCCTACCCGGCCGGCGCCCGGCTGCCGAGCGAGTCCGAGCTGAGCGCCGAGTTCGGCGTGAACCGGCTGACCGTGCGGCAGGCGGTGGCGGAGCTGGAGCGGGCCGCCGTGGTGGAGATCCGCCGGGGCGTGGGCACCTTCGTCCGCCCGCCCGCCGTCCGGGTCTCGATCGCCGTGGACCCGCGCAGCCAGCGCTTCGACCTCGGCAGCGTGCACACCGCGCTGCCCGGCGGGCACGGGGGGACGGACGGCGAGCCGGGCGACGGCGAGTTCGTGGTGGCCGCCCCGCCCGTCACCGGCTCGGCCCAGGACGCCGAGGCCGCCCACCAGCTGGGCCGCGAGCCGCGGGAGCTGTCCCGGGTGGACTCGGTGATCCGGCTGGACGGCCGGGCCCGGGCGGCGTGCAGCTACTGGGTGCCGTTCGGGCCGCTGCCCGCCGAACTGCTCCGGCCGGGCCGCCCCGGCAACCTGGTGCTGGACCTGGCGCGGACCGCCGGGGTGGAGCTGGAGTACGACTGGCGGGCCTTCGGCGCGGTCGGCGCCGACCTCGCGGACGCCGAACTGCTGGGCGTCCCGCCGGGCACCGCGCTGCTGGTGCGCGAGGGGGTCAGCTGCACCCCCGACGGTTCCCCGGCGCTGTACGTACGGCGGCGGATCGACGGCAGCAGCGCGCGCTTCGTCCTGCACTTCCGCGACCGGTAGGACGCCGTCCGCCGGCCGTACCGGCCTTGGTACATTCGGCGCCGGAACACCGGGGCGCACAGGGGCTGGCAGGACACGTTGACCGACGGGACCGACTACGACATACCCACCGAGCTGGCCGAGGTCTACCTCACCCTGCTCGCCGACGTCTCCCGCACCGGCCGGCTGCCGCGCCGCGAGGAGCTGGAACGCCTGCGCAAGCTCGGCGAGCACTGCGCCGAGGCCGGGTTCGGGCTGCGCGAGGTGGTGTCGCACTGTCTGGCCGCGGCCCGGCGGGCCTGGCAGACCCTGCCCGGGACGACCGCCGCGACCAGTGTCGGCGAACTGCGCCGGACGGGCGACGCGGTGCTGGCCGCCACCGATGCCGCGCTGGCCGCGCTGGGCGATGGCCATGAGCGCGCCCAGCGCCTGGCGGTCCGTCAGGAGGAGGCCGCCCGGCGGGAGTTCATCGACGACCTGCTGTTCGGCCGCAGCGACCTCGGGCTGCTCGCCGAGCGCGCGGAGCGGTTCGGGCTGCGGCTGGCGGGCGGGTACACGGTGGCGGTCGCGGTCGGCGACGCGCCGTTCGCGGACGTGCACCCGCTGGTGCACCGGGTGGAGCGGGAGCTGGCCGGGCGGTTCGGCGAGCGGGACGTGCTGCTGGCCAGCAAGGACGGCCGGCTGGTGTGCATCGCCCCGGACTCCGAGCTGGCGGTGCTGGAGGCCTTCGCCGAGCTGACCCTGCGGCCCGGCCCCGGCTACCGCCCGGTGCGGCGGGTGGCCACCGGCCGTCGCCACTCGGGGCCGAACGGGGTGCCGCGCAGTTACGAGGAGGCGCTGGGCGCGCTGGACTACGCGCACCGCCTGAACCTGCCCGCCCGGCAGCTGAAGGCGGAGGAGCTGCTGGTCTTCCCGGTGCTGATGCGGGACCGGTCGGCCATGGCCGACCTGGTGCGCACCGTGCTCGGCCCGCTGACCGAGGCGCGTGGTGGCGCCCGTCCGCTGCTGGACACCATCGCGGTGCAGGCGGAGGCCGCGTACGTGAACGCGGAGGCCGCGCGCCGGCTGGGGCTGAGCGTGCGCACCCTGAGCTACCGGCTGGAGCGGATCAAGGCGCTCACCGGGTACGACCCGGCGGACGCGCTCCAGCGCTTCACCCTGGAGACGGCGGCCATGGGGGCGCGACTGCTGAACTGGCCGGAACAGCCCATCTGACCATCCGACCGTCCGGCCGTCGGGCCGCTCCGCCGGCGTGGCCGGAACCGCCCTCTGGCGCCGCCGCCCGGAACCCGCTACGGCACCCCCGGAGGCCACCGCCCGCCGGATCCGTCCGTCCACGACCGGCCGTTGCCGAATCCTGCACGCGTACGCCGCCGCCCGGACCCGCCGAGGCGAACCGGCGACCGTCTTGTGGCCCGGTTGTCGCAATGTCATGCGGGCGGTCCGCACCAGGGTGTCAAAGCGGCGTAAAGATTGCCGGATCCTGGCAATGTGCGACGGGCTCACCGACTGTCATGATCTTCCCGGCGCCGAAGTGCGGCGCCTGAGGAGAGGCGGGTGAGCGTGGCCGGAACGGGGGGTTTCATCACGGCCGCGCTGGCCTTTCCGACGGCGGTGTTCAGCTTCGCGCTGGTGGTGGTGGTCGGTTACTGGTTGCTCATGCTGCTCGGCGGCCTGGTACCCGGCGCCGTGCACGGGGGGCACGGCGGCGGGCACCATGCGGACGTCGGGCACGGGGGGCATGCCGGGGACGCGGGGCACGGTGCCGGGGGGCACGGTGCGCACGGGGGGTCCGACCCGCACGAGGGCGACCACCACGGAGGAGTGCTGGACGCGCTGGGGCTGGGCGGGGTGCCCGTGACGGTGGCGGTGTCGCTGCTGGTCGCGCTCGCCTGGTTCGTCAGCCTGTCCGGCACCGTCCTCACCTCGGGGGCACCGGCGCGCGGCGGCGTGTTCGTCGTCGCGCTGGTCGCCTCCTGGGCGGGCACCAGGGTGCTCGTCCGGCCGCTGTCGCGGCTGTTCCCGCAGGACCGGCCGGCCACCCGGGGGGACTTCGTCGGCCGGGTCTGCGTGATCCGCACCGGCCGGGTGACGGCCGGCTTCGGCCAGGCCGAGGTCACCGCGGAGGACGGCTCCACCGCGATCGTCCAGGTCCGCACGGCGGAGCCGGAACCGGGCCTGACGGCCGGCCGGACCGCCCTGATCTTCGACTACGACGCCGAGGGCGAGCACTTCCTCGTGGCGCCCTTCGACCCGCCGTACGAACGTCGCTGACACGCCTTCGTCGTCCTCTCACCGATTTTCTCTTCGCACCAACTCGCCATCTCGTCAAAGGACTCCGTGATGGACACCATCGCCGTGGGTTTCGGCGTGCTCGTCGCCGTCGTGCTGCTCATCGTGCTCGCCCTGCTGCTGTTCGTGGGCCGCCTGTTCCAGAAGGTCGAACAGGGCAAGGCCCTGATCGTCTCCCGGACGAAGAAGGTGGACGTGACCTTCACCGGCGCGGTCGTCCTCCCGGTGCTCCACAAGGCCGAGTTGATGGACATCACCGCGAAGACGGTGGAGATCCACCGGGCCGGCCGGGACGGCCTGATCTGCCGGGACAACATCCGCGCGGACATCCGGATCTCGTTCTTCGTCCGGGTCAACAAGACCGTCGAGGACGTCATCAAGGTCGCCCAGTCGATCGGCACCGCCCGGGCCAGCGACCCTCAGGCGATCCAGGAGTTCTTCGCCGTCAAGTTCGCCGAGGCGCTCAAGACCGTCGGCAAGCAGCTGGACTTCACCGACCTGTACACCCACCGGCACGAGTTCCGGGACCAGATCATCGCGGTCATCGGCACCGACCTCAACGGCTACACGCTGGAGGACGCGGCCATCGACCACCTGGAACAGACCCCGATGAGCCAGCTGGACTCCGACAACATCCTCGACGCCCAGGGCATCCGCAAGATCACCGAGCTGACCGCGATCGAGCACGTGCGCACCAACGAGTACCAGCGCAACGAGCAGAAGGAGATCACCCGGCAGAACGTGGACGCCCGGGAGGCCGTCCTGGAGCTGGAGCGCCGCCAGGCCGACGCCGAGATCCGCCAGCGCCGCGAGATCGAGACGCTGCGGGCCAAGGAGGACGCGGTGATCGCCCGGGTGCAGGAGGAGGAGCGGCTGAACGCCCAGACCGCCTTCCTGCGCACCGAGGAGCTGCTCGGGGTGCAGCGGGAGAACCAGGCCCGCGAGGTCGCGGTGGCGCAGAAGAACCGCGAGCGGGTCATCGCGGTGGAGAACGAGCGGATCGAGAAGGACCGCCTGCTGGAGGTCGTCGGCCGCGAGCGGGAGACCGAACTCGCCACGATCGCCAAGGCGAAGGAGGTCGAGTCCGCCAAGCGCGAGGTCGCCGACGTGGTCCGCGAGCGGGTCGCGGTGGACCGCACCGTCGCCGAGCAGGAGGAGGCCGTCAAGACCCTGCGCGCCACCGAGGAGGCCGAGCGCGTCCGCAAGGCCGTCGTCATCCAGGCCGAGGCCGAGGCGCAGGAGAAGCTCGTCAAGGACATCAAGGCCGCGGAGGCCGCCGAGCAGGCCGCCTCGCACAAGGCCCGCGAGGCGCTGGTGCTGGCCGAGGCCCGGCAGCGGGCCGCCGAGCTGGACGCGGCCGCCAAGATCCGGATGGCCGAGGGCATCCGGGCGGAGGCCGCCGCCGAGGGCCTGGCCAGGGTCCAGGTGCGGGAGCAGGAGGCCGCGGCGGTGGAGAAGGTCGGTCTCGCCGAGGCCGTCGTCCAGACCGAGAAGGCCAAGGCCACCGCGCTGGAGGTCGGCGCCAAGCTGAAGGCCGAGGCCGAGGGCCTCACCGAGAAGGCCGCGGCGATGGCCAAGCTGGACGAGGCCTCGCGCGGGCACGAGGAGTACCGGCTGCGGCTGGCCGCCGAGAAGGACGTCCGGCTGGCCGGGCTGGACACCCAGCGGCAGATCGCCGAGGCCCAGGCCGCCCTGGTCGCGGCCGGGCTGGAGAAGGCGAAGATCGACATCGTCGGCGGGGACTCGGTGTTCTTCGACAAGCTGGTCCAGTCGGTGACGGCCGGCAAGAGCGTGGACGCCTTCGTCGGCCACTCGCGGACCGCGCAGACCCTGGCCGGGCCCTGGCTGGACGGCCGGGCCGACTTCACCGAGGACCTGACCAAGGTGCTCTCCTCGGTCTCCACCGCGGACGTGCAGAACCTGACGGTGTCCGCGCTGCTGATGAGGATGATCGGCTCGGGCAACGGCGGCCAGGCCGCCCCGCTGCGCCAGCTGCTGGAGTCGGCGCGGCAGCTGGGCATCGCGGAGACCCCGATCGGGGCGCTGGCCGGCGCTTCGGTCAACGGCTCCAAGTAGCCCACGGCCGTCCGAAACGATCCGCTGAGCACCTGAATCCGCTGAGCACCTGAGGAAGCAACCGTGACCGTGGACGCCCTCGACGCCCGGCTCGACGCCGGAACCTACGAGGTCCTGCGC
>NZ_JBHUAF010000117.1:0-21334 GCF_042789895.1 Kitasatospora sp. NPDC056783 | reverse complement strand
GCCTCGCCGTCGGCGGCGAGGCGGCCGCGACGTCAGTGTCCGGCCGGGCCCTCGGGGTGCCGGCCGGGCAGGCGGTCGGTGAGGAGGAAGGTGGTGAAGGGCGCGGAGACCCGGGGGTCGGTGAAGTCGACGCCGTGGCCGGACGCGTCCAGGGTGACCATGGCGGCGCGGGGGCCGAAGGCGGCCAGGGCCCGGCGGGCGCCGGAATAGGGGGTGGCGGGGTCGCGCCGGTTCTGCAGGAGCAGGATGTCGCGCGGGCCCTCGGGGTTGGGGAGTACCTGAGGCTCGTGCGGGCGGTAGTGCCAGAAGGCGCACGGCCGGACGTTGCCGGACATGCCGTCGGTGAGCGGGTGGCGCTCGCGGTCGGCGGCGGTGCGGGCCGCGTAGACGGCGGGGTCGCGGGGCCAGGACGAGTCGTCGCAGATGACGGCGTCCTGGGCGGAGACGAAGTTGTCCGGGATCACCTTCGGGAGCGAGCCGTGGGTGGGGCCGAGGGGTGACGGGGTCGTGCCGCGGGTGGCGGCCGACTGCCAGGTGGCCACCGCGAGCGGGTAGTAGCGCGGGTTGCTCAGGGACGAGTAGGTGACGGCGCGCAGGCCGGCGCCGGTGAGGGTGCGGCCGTCGCCGAGGTCGAGCGGGGCGCGGTCCAGCTCGGCGGCCAGCCGCAGGTAGGTGGCGCGCACGGCGTCGGGAGTGGCGCCGAGGTGCAGGGTGGCGTCGCGGGCGGCGACGTGGGCGGCCAGGTCCGGGAAGGTGTCCTCGGCGCCCTCGCTGAAGAGGGCGATCCCCTGCTGCTCGCCGCCGGGGGCCACCGTGCTGTCCAGCACCACGTGGTCGGCGCGGGAGGGGAAGAGGCTCGCGTAGACCTGGCCGAGGTAGGTGGCGTACGAGGTGCCCAGGTAGGAGATCCGGCGTACGCCGAGGGCGGTGCGGATCCGGTCCAGGTCGCGGGCGGAGTTCGCCGTGGTGATGTCGGCCAGGTAGGGGCCGGCGGTGGCCGCGCAGCGGTCGGCGACGGCCTGGGCGTGGGCGAGGTTGGCGGTGATCGAGCCGTCGGGGGCCGGGTAGGGGTAGTCGAGCAGGGCGGCGCGTTCGTCGGCGGGCAGGTCGCAGTGGACGGGGGTGCTGTTGCCGACGCCGCGTTCGTCGAAGCCGATCAGGTCGTAGGCGCGCAGCACGGCGGGCGGCAGGAACGCGGCGGCCTGGCCCGGGTAGTCCAGCCCCGGGCCGCCGGGACCGCCCGGGGCGACGACGAGGTCGCCGCGGTGGTGGGCCGGGTCGGCGGTGCGGATTCGGGAGACGGTGAGGGTGAGGGTGCCCGAGTCCGGGTGCCGGTAGTCACGGGGGACGCGCAGGGTCGCGCACTGCTGGCGCGCGTCGCGCGGGAACGGTGTGCCGTCGGCGTTAGGGGTCGGCGCCGGGCAGGTGCCCCAGTCGAGCCTGGTGGGGGCGGCGTCCGTGGACGCGGAGGCGGGCGGGGCCAGGGCGGCCAGCAGGAGGGCGGCCGACAACAGCGTGCCGCCGGCGGCGGTGCGGCGCAGGAGTCCGGTCATGGCGCTGACGGTACGGAGGACGGTGTGTCGTCGGCCTCGGTGCCGGGGTGGAATTCCGGCCCGTCGGGCTCCACCCGGATCCTCCACCCGGGGGTGGATCGCCGCCGGCCCGGACGAAGGGGTCGTACGCGGTGCTGTGACGCGGCAGTGCTCCGGCGCGAGGGCCGACCGATCCGTCCGGCACCACCGCCCGTGGCTCCCGGGGAGCGAGGGACGGGCTTCGAGCGCCGGCCTCGACCAGGATGGCCCACCGCTGTCTATGCGAGTAGACCCCGGGCTGTGAATTTCGTGTGACGGGGGAGCGGCCTTCAGCGCGTCGTCCCCCCGCCGTGCCTTCCCGGGGGCGTGCGTCGGCCACCGCCCGGTGCCCTCGCGCACTGTCACCCGGCCGGACGGTGACGCTCGCCCACGACCCGCGGCGAAGGGATAGTGACCTTGCGCGGCGGTCCGGGCGGGCCCCAGGCGTGCCGCGCGCCCTTCCGTCCGGCCCCAGCGAGGGGAACACTGCTGCCATGACACCGACCCGATGCGGCGACGAGGCGATGTTCGGAGCGGAGACGGTCCGGGAGGGCGGCTTGCGGGAGGCTCTGCAGCGGCTGGCCGCCGGCACCCGCGCGATCGTCCGGGTGCCCGACCTGCTCCGGAGCGACACGGGCGACGTGGACGGCCCGGGCGACGCGGCCGGCCTGGGCGGTGCGGACGGCCTGAGCGCCCTCGTCGCCCGAATCGAGCGGGCCGACTTCGAGCCCTACGACGAGGAACGCCTCGATCCGCCGATCCTGAAGTTCGGCCCGGCGGTGTACGACCACTACACGCGGGGCCAAGTCCAGGACGCCTACTGGAAGAAGGCGGAGCAGGCCCGCGAAGCCGCGCACGACCTCTACGGCGGACCCGGCCCGGCCGTCGCCCTCATGCGCCGGCTGCGCACCGAGCTCGGCATTCCGGTGCGCCCCGCGACCATCGGCGGGCGCCCGCTGCACGTGGGCATCCTCCGCGAGTTCCCCACCGGCTCGAAGATCCACTACGACGAGGTGGTGCGGGAGTTCCCCGGCCGCCTCGACGACCAGCCCATCGTGCAACTCGCCTTCAACCTGCACCTCGCCGTCGCCGAGCACGGCGGCGCGCTGACCGTCTGGCGGCACCGTTGGATTCCCGCCGACGACACCCGCAAGGACGGTTACGGCTGGGCGCCCGAGGTCGTCGCGGACGTGCCGTCGGCCACCGTCCTGGCGGAGCCAGGCGAAGGCGTCTTCTTCGACTGCCGCAACTTCCACCAGGTGCGGGACTTCGAGGGCGGCCGCCGGATCACCCTCTCCCTCTTCCTGGGGTTCACCATGAACGGCGAACTGATCGTCTGGTCCTGAGCACTCCACCGCGGTGCGCCTTCCGCACGGCGCGGTGGCTCAGCGGCGGAACAGGCCGCGCCGCTTCGGCCGCGCGGCGGCCGTCGCCGTCTGCGCCGGCGGCGCGTCGAGCAGGGCCGTGACGGCGTGGAGGAAGGGGCGGGCCCCGGCGGTCATGCCGGTCCGGTGCAGGCGGTGGCGGCCCGCCGCCTCCCACTCGCCCAGGACGGCCCCGCGCTCGCCGGTGACCGGGTCGAGCGCGTACTCCAGGGTGAAGGTCCGCCACGGGGAGCCGTCCTCCGGCCAGGCCAGCACCACCGCGAAGGCCTCCGTCGCCGCCCTCGGCACCGGAAGGGCGACCAGGAGCATGCGGTGCCGCCCGCCCTGGACGAACCCGCCCCGAAGGCCGTCCGGTTCCAGTCGCTGCCCGACCGGCAGGCTCGCGCCGCACTCCTCCCAGAGCCGCCGCAACTCGCCGTCGAGCCGTTCCCCCGGTACCGCGCCCAGCCGGTCGAGCGAGGGCAGCAGGCGGTGCGCGAAGCGGTAGTGGTGCGGTCGCGGCTCGGGCAGGTCCGCCTGCCCCTCGGCCAGCCGGGTCACCGCCGCGATCACCTCGTCCACCTGCACGAGGTCCAGCAGGCCGCCCTCGCCCACCTCGGTGAGCGGCGTCAGATCTCCGCCGCGCCACCAGTAGGTGTGCGGGGACAGCGGGGCGGAGGACTCGTCGAACTCCCGCGCCGCGGTCTCGATCAGGGCCTGCAACACCTCCGGCACCCGGACGTCGAACGGCGCGAACAGCAGCCGGAACGCCGTGGGGAAGGCCACCACCGCGCCGTCCGGCGGCAGTTCGCACCCGGCGACCTCGCGGTGGAGGGCGTCCAGGACGAGGACCCGGCTCCCGGTCAGCGCCGAACCACCCGTGACGACGTGCAGGCCGCCACCGCGCCCGGTCGACCGGAACTCGTGCCGCTCCACGGGAAGTCGGGCCAGCCGGTCCCGCGCGGCCTCGCGCAGCCGCGACACGTCCCCGAGTTCGGCGACGGCCTCCCCGGTCAGCACCTGCCAGCCGACGGGTGACTCCAGCGCCATGAACTCCAGCATCCCGGGAGCGACTTCGAGCGCGTGCGGGTGGCGTGCGGGGTCGGCCAGGGTCGTGGCGTCCAGGAGCAGCGGGTAGAGCCGGGCCGCCGTCTCCTGTGGCGAGCCGGCGTCCCCCGCCATCGGACCCTGGACGGCGACGACCAGTTCGAGGACATGGGCGCGGACCAGCTCCCGCAGCGGGGCCCCCGGCCGCTGCTCCACCAGGGCCAGGAGCCCTCCGAGCCCGTAGTCGCGACCCTGGGCGTCGCGGGCCATGTCCCCGTGCAGGGTGACCTCGTTCCCGAACTCCGCGAACGCCGCCCGTACTTGCGCGGCCAGCCGCGGCTCCAACTCCCGACGTGCCAACGTTCCCTCCCGGCCCGTGACGTGCCCCGTCCCCCGGAGTCGCAGGGTACCCCGCCCGGTCGCCGCGGGCGTGCGGGCGGGGGCCGTCTTCGGCCGGAGGCCCGCAGGGCTCAGCAGGCCGGCGCGGCTCCCTCGTCCGACCGTCCGTCCCGGCCCGCCACGGATTCGGACACCGCGAGGAAGGCCCGTACGAGGGGGCGGTCGTCGCCACGGCGGGTGGCCAGGAGCCCCCGGCTCATGGCGGCCGGCCCCAGTTCCTCGGCCAGCGCGAGGAAGTAGCGCAGATGCCGGAGCTCGATTCGCTGATCCATATCCCCAGCCTATGGATGGCGGCCGGGGTACGTATTGGACACATGGGTCGGCATGGTCGCACGCTGACGTGGTGTCATCCAGGGAAGGAACCCGCCCCGTGCCGTACGCCTCCGCTCCGCCCGTGGTCTCCTCGATCGCCTCGCCGGGCGACGCCGACGCGTTCCGCGCGCTGAACGAGGAGTGGATCTCGCGGCTGTTCACCCTGGAGGAGGCGGACCGGGCCGTGCTCGGGGACCCGTTCGGCCACATCGTGGACCCGGGCGGCGACGTGCTCCTGGCCCGCGAGCCGGGAAACGGGGCCGTCGTGGGGTGCGTGGCGCTGCTGGCCCACCCGGACGCCGTGTTCGAACTGGCGAAGATGGCCGTCACCCCCGGCGCGCAGGGGCGCGGCATCGGCCGCCGGCTGGTGGCCGCGGCGATCGACCGGGCCCGGGAACTCGGCGCGGCCCGGCTGTTCCTCGGCACGAACAGCGGGCTGGCCCCCGCCCTCCACCTCTACGAGGAGGCCGGGTTCGTGAGGATCACCCGTGACCGGCTCCCGGTCGCCGACTACTACGCCCGCGCCGACGTCCTCATGGAACTGGGCTGAGGTTCCGGGCGTGCGGACCGGCTCGGGGCGTCGCCCCCGGCCGCCGCCCGGGCCAGGGAGTCCGCCACCGTCGTGCAGGCCAGCCGGGCGACGGAGCGCAGTTCGGCGTCCGGGGTGCCGGCCCGGCTCAGGACGGCCAGGGACTGGTTGACGGCGACGACGAAGGCGGCGAGTTCGTCGAGCGTCCGGGCGTCGGCGGGGGAGTCCGCCAGCGCGGCGCGGATCCGCCGGCGCTGGAGGGCGAGGAGGTCGCGCACCCGTGCGCCGCTCGCCTCCGTCAGTGCCGGCGACTGCGCGGCGGACTGGGCGACGAGGCACCCCGTGGGAACCGACGGGTCGGCGATGCGGGCCAGGACGGCGTCGAAGAAGGCCTCGACGGCGCGCACCGGCTCGCCGGGGTGGGCCGTGAGTGCCCGCTCGTACCGCTCGTCGTAGACCGCCGCGTAGCGGTCGAGGCACTGGTGGAACAGGGCGTCCTTGCTGCCGAAGGTGCCGTAGAGGGAGCCGCGGCCGAGGCCGGTGGCGGAGCCGAGGACCTCCAGTGAGGCGTCCGCGTACCCGCGCTCCCAGAACACCCGGACGGCCTGGTCGAGGGCCGCCTCGACGTCGAACTGCTTCCGGCCGGACACCGCACGCACCTCCTGTTTCGCCTGTCTGGTAGGAGCTTACCCGCGTCTTGGACCGATCGGTCAAACTATCCTTGACCGATCGGTCCAAGATGGCTAGCGTGACGGCGAGCGGTCCGGTTCCGGCCCTTCGGAAGGAAAGATCATGAGCCTCCTGCCCACGCCCCTGCCCACGCCCCGAGGCCCCGGCTCCGTCGCCGGCGCGCCGGACCTCCCGGCCGGATTCGCACGGACCTTCACCAGCCGGTACGTCGACACCGGGCACCTGCGCCTGCACGCCGTCACCGGCGGCGACGGCCCGCCGCTGCTGCTGCTCGCCGGGTGGCCGCAGACCTGGTACGCCTGGCGCCTCCTGATGCCCGCGCTGGCACGGGAGTTCCGTGTCGTCGCCGTCGACCCGCGCGGCGTCGGCCTGTCCGACAAGCCCCTGGACGGGTACGACACCGGCACCCTCGCCCGCGACATGGTGGCGCTCATGGAGGCGCTCGGGCACCGCCGGTTCGCCATGGTCGGACACGACATCGGCATGTGGACCGGCTACGCCCTGGCCGCGGACCACCCCGGGCGGCTCGACCGCCTGGCCGTCGCCGAGGCCACGATCCCCGGGCTCTCGCCCACGCCGCCGCTCTTCGGCAGCCAGGAGGCCAACGACCGGCTCTGGCACTTCGCCTTCAACCGCCTCGACGGCCTCAATGAACACCTGGTCCGTGGCCGCGAACACCTCTACTTCGCCCACCAGTTCGCCACGAAGTCCGCGAAGCCCCTGCCCGACCACGCCGTCCGGAACTACGTCGACACCCTCGCCGCCGACCCGGAGGCCCTGCGCTGCAGCTTCGAGTTCTACCGCGCGCTGGACACCACCATCGCCCAGAACCGGCGACGCGCGGCCGACCGCCTGCCCCTCCCCGTCCTGGCGATCGGGGGAGCGGCGAACCTGGGCGCCTCGGTCGGCGTGACGATGAGGCTCGCCGCCGACGACGTGGAGACCCTGGTCGTCCCCGACTGCGGCCACTACCCCGCCGAGGAGGCCCCGGAGGCGATGCTGTCCGCCCTGGCCGCCTTCCTCGCGCCGTACCGCGCCGGGTGGGCGGCCTCCGGGCTCCCCGTGGCGGAGGGGTCCGACGGAAACGGCTGAAGCTACTGTTCGTCGGTCAGGTCGCGGACGAGGGTGCTGCTCACCTGGGGCAGCTCGCCGTACTCGGGGTCGTCGCCGGCGACGGGGAGTTGGTGGATCACGGCCGCGAGGCGGGGCGGCAGCTTCACGTCGAGGCCGTAGTGGGACCGGACGAGGATGTCGGTGAGCACCTGGGCCGGCAGCAGCGCGTGCGGGGGGTCCAGGACACGCTGTGGCGGGCGGGGCTTCGTGGCCAGCGCTTCGGCCTGCTGGCGCCAGACCTCGGCGTCCAGGAACTCGCCGAGGCTGCGGTGGAACAGGCTCAGGAACGACGCGGAGGTGTAGGAGCCGCCGCCCGCCGCGAACTGCCACCAGAACTGGGCGCCGTCGCGATGGCCTACGACGTACAGCAGCGTACCGAGGACGAGGGCGCCCTCGGGGTGGATCTGCTCGTCGTTGACGAGCCGGCTCAGCGAGGGCGCGGCGGAGGGCAGGGAGAGGACCAGGGACGCGGCGAGGTCGAGTTCGTGGGCCGCCTGCTCGTGCTCGGAGGGCATCGGGCTCGGGGCGGTCAGCAGCCGTTCCCAGGCGACCCCCGTAGCGCCCGGCTGCGGCCTCGGGGCGTGGGCGGGAACCTGGACACTGGCCGGGCCCGGGCGAAGGGCCCGGCCGTGCTCGGTGTTCATCGGTTCGCCCCGCGCCGGCCGCCGAGCGCCGCGGCCAGCCGGTCGAGGGCCTGGCTCGCGGTGGACCGGACATTGGCCTCGGTCGTCCCCAGGTAGTCGGCGATCTGTTCGTCCGGCAGGTCGAGCAGGTACCGCAGCACGATCACGTCGTGCCGTCGTTCGGACAATTGCCGGATCGCGCCGTACAGTTGTTCGTGGCTGCCGTCGGCCTCCATCAGGTCTTGGGCCTGCTCGGCGGCGTCCCGCACCGCGCAGACCCACTCGGGGACGTCCGCCTGGGTGGGCAGCGGTTCGCCGTTCATCATCAACTCCGCCAGGGCGGCGCCGATCTCCTCCTTGAGGATCGCCCAGGCGTGGAACGGCGGGATCTGTTCGCGCAGGATGCGGGGCCACGCGTGCCACACGCGGGCCTTCGCGATCTCCGTCGCCTCGTGTGCGGCCGCACCGTCGCGAAGTCGTGCGCGGGCGAACCCGATCCACGCCTTCTCGTGCGTGTCGCAGAACGCGTCGAACGTCAGGCGGTCCCGGTCTCCGACCACCCAGTCGCTCTCGTTCACGTCCCATTCCTCCCCTGCGGCGCCCCTGTCGGTCGCCGCCCGGCGCGGGCCGCCGCCGTGGCGGAACCCCACGGTCGTACGGCGGTCACAGCGGGAAATCGCTTCCCCGATAGGAACATTAAGGCGGATTGGGTGTCGAGATGTTAATCCGCAACAAGAGGTTTAAAGATCGGGCAAAGGGCTCGGCGGACGATGAAAGTACTTGCTCGAAGATGATCGAAGTGGGCCGCCGTGTGTCCCATTGAGGTCGTCGCGTTGAACGGTTGTGTCGTGGTCGGCGAAGGTCCTTGATTGGCTCGTCGGGCGTATGGGCATAGTGGGGAAGGCCGCGTCAGGCCGCACCGCTGGTCGCCACCGTCGGCCGCGGTGGTGCGGACGCGGATCCGCTCCGCGTCGCGCGGGGAGAGTCGATGAGCTGCCAGGGGGAGTGCATGACGGACGGTGCCGACCGGATCGACGACGTGGAAGTCAACCTCGACATCCACCTGGCGCACTCCGCGCGGATGTACGACTACTACCTCGGCGGTACGACCAACTTCCCCGCCGACCGCGAGGCGGCCGGCCGAGCCCTGGCGGTCTTCCCCTACGCCCGCTCCGCCGCCCGCGCGAACCGCGCCTTCATGCACCGGACCACGCACCTGCTCGCCAAGGCGGGCATCCGGCAGTTCCTCGACATCGGCACCGGAATCCCCACCTCGCCGAACCTGCACGAGGTCGCGCAGTCCGCCGCGCCGGACGCCAAGGTCGTCTACGCCGACAACGACCCGATCGTGCTCCTCCACGCCCAGGCACTGATGCGCGGCACCGAACAGGGCGTCACCGCCTACGTCCAGGCCGATGTGCGCGAGCCCGCGGGCCTGTTGGACTCGGCCCGCGCCATCCTGGACTTCACCCGGCCGATAGCGCTCAGCATGAACGCCCTGCTGCACTTCGTGCCGTTCGAGGCCCAGGGCATCACCGAGGGGCTCAAAGCCCAACTGCCCAGCGGCTCCGCCCTGGTGATGAGCCACTTCACCCAGGACTTCGCCCCCGAGGAGACCGGCCGCCTCATCCAGGTCTACACCGCCGCCGGAACCCCCGTCGTCGCCTGCTCCCGCGACGAGTTCGCGCGCTTCTTCACCGGCTGGGACCTCATGGAACCGGGCGTCGTCGCCACCCCGCGCTGGCACCCCGCCCCGGCGGGCGAGGCGGAGCACATCACGGACGCGGGGGCCTCGTGCTACGGGGCGGTGGCCATTCGGCCTTGATCTGGCGTCGTGGTCGGGCACGTTCGGGGCTTGGATGTTCGGGCCCCGTACGTAGGCGTTCCGATCACCTTGTGGGTTGCGAGCCCTCCAGGGCTGATCGCCACCTGACCCCGCGCGGTTCCACCGCAGTCTCCGGCCTGTTGCAAGCCCTCCGGGGCTGATCACCACCCGGAGGCCGTTGAGAGTCCTCCCGTTGAGCTGGCGTTGCAAGCCCTCCAGGGCTGATCGCCACGGCAGGAGCGCCACCTGGCAGGCTCCGCCCCTCACGTTGCAAGCCCTCCAGGGCTGATCACCACCCACCACTACGTCATGACACTCCAGACGCCTGTCCCGTTGCAAGCCCTCCAGGGCTGATCACCACACAACCTGACGGGCTCCCTGGCCGGGGAGTTCACGTTGCAAGCCCTCCAGGGCTGATCACCACCCGAGGGTAAAGCACCAGGTCCAGTGGCATGCGCAGATCGCTTGCGATGGCGCCGTTGCAGCGACTCGGCGGTAGTGCATCGTCGCAGGTCAGAGTGTTTTGGGTCTGCCGTCTCTCCGGGTGGACGCTGTTCCGGTAGCAGGGCTGGCGGCGGTGCCGGAGTCCCTAGCACATGACGCTAGCTATTGGTTCAAATTATGAGGAATGCGATGCCGATCGCCCACGTCCAACTAGCTTGCGGCGAGTTCAGGTTGCGGCACGTGGTTCAGGAGAGCGCAGTGCGGGTGAGGGTCGATGTGACGCCGGATGCGTCGAGTGTGCGGTGGGAGGACGTGCACGGGGCGGCGCGAGGTGTGGTGTACGGGCTGCTGGGTGGCCAGGACGAGGCGCTCGCGCAGGCTCTTCATGACGGCGGGTGGCGAGGCAAGCCGTTGAAGCCCGTCGGAGTGGCCGGGCCGCTGTTCCAGGGGGCGCCGCGCACGAAGGGCGTGTACTCCACGTCGCAGGACGGCTCGGTGTGGTTTGGGTCGCCGGTGCCGGAGATCGCGTCGGTGTTGGTGCGCGCGCTGGCCGGGGCTGAGGAACTGGTCTGGGGTGCCACGCGGTTGCGGGTGCGCGGGATCGCCGTGGACATGGACGTGATGCTGCCGGCGGGGGAGGGGCCGGTGGAGCTGGAGACCATGACGCCGGTCGTGCTCAAGCACGAGGGCCGGAACCTGCTGCCGGGCGACGAGCACTACCTGGACCGTCTCCAGCACAACCTGACGCACAAGGCGGACGTGCTGGGCTTGCCGGCCCCGCACGGTTTGCGGGTGCTGGAAGCCGGCCCCCGGCGGCGGTTCACGGTTCGTGGGGCGCCGAGGATCGGGGCCAGGGTGCGGGTGGCGATGGAGGCCGATGGCCGGTTCGTGAACGCGATCCGGTCCTGGGGGCTGGGCCTGGACACGATCCAGGGGTTCGGGTGGGTGCGGTGACCACCCTTATCGCCACCGGCCACCCGTTGCAGCGGGCCGGTGCCTGGGCTGTGGCCGTCATCGCCGAGCGCGATGACCCGGGCCGGGTGAGCGTGGCCGATCTCGACACGGTGGCGTCCGTCCTGGTGGCGGACGTACTCGCGGCCGCGACCGCGCCCAAGGAGAGCAGCCGCTACGACTGGTGGAAGGTGCTGTTCGCGCTGTACCCGAACTCGAAAGCCACGCACAGCAAGCGGCCCTCCGACCCGAACATGCTGCGACCGGACATCGAACAGTTCTTCACGCCGGACGACCCGGACGACCCGGACGACCCGGACGACCCGGGCGACCCGGACGCCGGGCCGAGGAGACCGTGCACGTTCTGTAGCACCCGCACGGCAGCCGTGTGGGCGAAGTCGAATCTCCCCCTGTTCGACACCAGCAAGGCCCTGAACACCCTGCCGCCCGGCGTCCCCGGCTGGCCGGTCTGTCGCGGGTGCCGGATCGCGATGTGGGCGCTGCCCTACGGCGCCTGGGTGACGGCCGGCTCGGCCACCGTCCTGTCCTGTCAAGAACCCGACGCCGAACGGGAGTTCGCCCGTCGCAATGTGCGGCGAGCCCGCCGCGTCATGCACGCCGGTTTCAGCGGGCTGCCCGCCGGAACCAGACCCGAGCTCGTGGTCCTCACCGCGCTGCGGGACGCTACCGACGGCCTGTGCGCGACCACTCTGTGGAGCTTCAAGAACGACAACCAGGAACCCTGGCTGCGCGTCACCCGCACCCGGCGCGCCCTCCCGCTCTTCCTCGCCACCGTCGACGGCAACGCGCCGCTGCGCCGTGGCTGGCTGCTGCTGCGGCGCGCCCTGGCCCGGCCGGACGCCGGGAGGAGCGGTGCGAGCGAGGCGGCGCGGCTGCTGTTCGAGGCCGAGGACGGGCGCAGCCGCCCGCTGCTCGGGCAGTTGCACCGTCTCCTGGCGGATCCCGACGGCGCGTGGAGCGTCGACGACCGCGAGTCCCTGGTCCGGCTCGCCTTCACCTACGCCGAGGAGGTCTTCGGAATGGAAACGGATCTCGAACCGGTGGCGACGCTGATCGCCGACTGGATCGCCCAGGGCACCAGCCCGCGCGGGCGCCTGGCCGAGTACCGCAAGGCCGCGCTGAGCGACTACGAACTCGGCGGGCTCCTGGTGAAGGCCTACGCGCTTCTGCAACTGAGAGGGAACAAGAGCCGGTTGGTGGGGCCCGAGTCGTGGAAGCCGCTGATCGGGCGCCGGCCGAGGGCCTGGGAGCAGCGGATGCTCCTGTTCGCGCAGGTGTCCGTGCTGCTCCAGCAGCGTGGTGTGGCGGTGAGCGGCAAGGAGGCCGACCCGCAGCGGGAAGGCGAGATCGAGGCGCTGGTGGACCGGTCGACGTTCGGTGCGGATGCCGAGGGCGAGTGCGACGAGTACGACGAGTACGAGATGGAGCAGGCGTAAATGGCTTACCTGGCAGGGATGATGGTGCTCTCCGTGCAGGCCGGGGCACCCAACAACGGGCGGGGCGAGGAGACGATGTCCCGCGTGAAGTTCGCGCGGATCAGGGGCCGCAAGTACCCGTATGTGTCGGCGCAGGCGGCACGCCGCTGGATCCGGGAGACGATGGTCGAGCGCGGCTCGGTGCCGTCTCCCGTCACCCGGGTCGGCAAGGCCCAGGGCAAGGCGCAGAAGGCCAACACCCAGGCGGATCCGGTGCGTTACGCGGATGACGACCTGTTCGGATACATGCGGGCGGGCGCGAAGAAGGACGACGAGGCGACCACCCTGCGTGACAGTCCTTTCATGCTCGGCGCTTTGATGTCCGTCGAACCCGTGTACCCGACCGAGGACTTCGGCGTGATGTCGCGCGGGGTGACCGAACCCGTCCTGCACGGCCACGAGTTCTACACCGCCGACCTCGCCGCGCCCTTCCTGCTCGACGTCCCGAGGATCGGCACGTTCACCCTGCCAGGGGTGGACGGGGTGGGTCGGCCCAACTACCTCACGCAGGAGCAGGCCCTGAAACTGGCCGAGGCGGCCGAACTCGGCGCGGCCACCGGCAAGTTCCGCGACCAGCCGGCCGTCCGGCTGCCGCTGGAGGAGCGCCGCCGCCGGGCCGCGCTGCTGCCCGAGGCGATCGCGCACCTGAGCGGCGGAGCGAAGCAGGCCCTGCACTACGGCGACCGGGTGCCCGCGTTGATCGTTCTGGTCCCGTTCAAGGGCGGCATCAACCCGCTGGGCAACGTGATCGACAGCGACCCGGACACGGGGGTGCGGGTGCGCGGGGACGTCCTGGCCCGGGAACTCGCCGCATGGGCGGGGGAGTGGGAGGGCCCGGTACGGATCGGCTGGCGGCCGGGCTTCCGCGACCAGGCGCGCGAGGACTTCGAGAAGCAGTGCGAGCGGGAGCTGGCCGAGGGCGACATCGTGATCGACCACCCCCGCACCGTGCTGCTCAAGCTGGCGGAGGAGCTGCGCGCGGGCGAGCTGGACGGCTGGTTCGACGACCCGGACCCGCGATGAACCCGGTGCCGCCGGGCGGGCCGGTCCGCGCCCTGCGCGCGACCTTCCACGCCCCCGTGGCCTCCTTCCGGGACCCGCTCTTCCCCGGCGTCATCCGTGTTCTCCCGGTGCCGCCGCCGTCCACCGTCCGAGGGCTGCTCGCCGCCGCCACCGGCGCGTACACCGAGTCCTTCGTCTTCGGGATGGCGGCGTGGTCGGAGGGCCAGGGTACCGACACCGAGACCTACCACCCGATCGCCGCCGACGGCAGCAACCCGGCCAACGGCGGCCGCGTCCGGGCCGGAAAGGGCGGCACGACGGCCAAGGACCGGCCCTTCCTCGCCGACGTCCACCTGACCGTGTGGCTGCCCGAACCGGAACCGGACGGCGACCGGTTCGCGCGGGCACTGCGACGGCCGCGCCACGCCCTGCGCCTGGGCCGCTCCCAGGACCTCGTCCACCTCACCGGGCTCGCACACGTCGTCCTCGAACCCGCCGAGCGGGCGGTCGTCGGCCACGCCCTCGCCCCCGCCGACGCCCACGACGTGCGGTCCGCCCGGGAGGAGCGCCTCGCCGACACCGTCTCCGCCGACCGCCTCACCACCACCTGGTCGACGTACCTGTGGTGTGACGACCCCGCCGGGGCGGCACCGGTTCGCGGCGCCCATCGAGAAGCACCCACCAGCAACGAGGACACCCAAGCCGTATGGCTGCTGACCCCCTGATCCAATCCTTGACCCCACCCCTGACCCCACGCCTGGCCCAACCCTTGACCCCACCCCCGGCCCGACCTCCGGTCCCACCACGACGGCGCGCCCTCACCGACCTGCGGGCCAAGTCACTGCCCCGCGAAGACCCCGAGCGCCTCACCACCCACCTGCGCACCGTCCACGACACGGTCGCCCAGCTGGAGGCGCGCATCGGAGCAGCAGGCATCATCGCGACCGAACCGCTGTTCTGGAGCCTCGTCCGCGCCGCGGCGCTGCTCCACGACGCGGGGAAGATCGCCGAACCGTTCCAACGGCAGCTCGAACCCGGAGGCAAACGCTGGGGCGAGCGCCACGAGGTCCTCTCCCTTGCCTACGTCGACCTGCTGGCCCCGGCGGCAGGGTGGAGCGGCGAGGAACGCCTGCTGATCGCCACGCTCGTCGCCGGTCACCACCGGCCGCTCCACTCGGCGTCCTCCCTCGGCGGCGGCAAACCCGCCCTTTCCCGCCTCTACAACGAACGGACCCGCTGGGACGAGGCCTTCGGTCATGTGCACGGGGCGGACGGCCGGCGCCCGCAGGTGCCGCGCGGACTGCACCAGGAACTCCTGGCCTGGCTGGCCGGCTTCCTCGGCGCCGAACCCGCGCCACCGGGGCCGGACGACCCGGTGCTCGCCGAACGGGCCCGGCTACTCCTCCGGGACGTCCTCACCGCCTGGACGCTCCCGGTGAAGGCCCACCGCGGCCTGCTCGCCGTCCTGGCCCAGGGCGCGCTCACCCTCGCCGACCACGCCGGCTCCGCCCACGTCGACCTCCAGACCCACCTGCCGCTGCCGACCGACTACCTCGCGCGGCTCCGGTACACCCCGCACCGCCACCAGGTCGAGGCGGGTGCGACCGTGGGCCACCTCGTCCTGGTCGCCCCCACCGGAAGCGGCAAGACCGAAGCCGGACTCGCCTGGGCGGCCCGGCAGTCGGCCACCATGTCCGGTCTGCCGAGGGTGGTGTGGACGCTGCCCTACCGGGCCTCCCTCAACGCCACCCGAAGCCGCTTCCAGGACGACCTCCACCCGGCCGCAGGGGAGAGCCGGCCCGACATCGGCCTCCTCCACGGCGCGCTCGCCCGAACCCTCCTCGCGGAGGCGCTGGAGGACGACTGCTGCGGCCCGACCAAGGCCGACGCCCGCAAGGCCCGCGCCCGCGCCAACGCCATGCGGCTGTTCGCCCAACGCCTGCGCGTCGCCACCCCCCACCAACTCCTCGCCGCCGCCATCGCCGGGCCCACCCACTCCTCCGTCCTCCTCGAACAGGCCAACTCCCTCTTCGTCCTGGACGAACTCCACGCCTACGACCCCGAGATCTTCGGCCGGCTCTGCGCGGCGATGCGGCTGTGGGAACAACTCGGCAGCAGGATCGCCGTGTTGTCCGCCACCCTCGCCCCGCCGCTGCTCGCCATCGTCGACGAGAGCCTCCACCAGCCCGTCACCTGCCACCGGGCCGCACCCGGGACGGCGCCGGTGCGGCACCGCCTCGTCGTCGACGAGCTCCCGCTGACGGACGCGGAGAGCGTCGCGCGGCTGGAGGGGTGGCTCGACGAGGGCCACAGTGTGCTCGTCGTCGTCAACACCGTCGCCACCGCGCAGGAACTGTTCACCGCCCTCGCCCGGCAGTCGGACCCCGATGACCCGGACGCGGCGCTGCTGCTCCACTCGCGTTTCAAGAACAAGGACCGCGACGGGATCGAGCGTCGGCTGCTGAAGCGCCACCCCGAGCGCAGGCCCGACGAAGCGCCGCGTCGAGGCGGCCTGGTCGTGGCCACACAGGCGGTGGAGGTCTCGCTGCAACTCGACTTCGACCGGGGAGCGGTGGAGAACGCCCCCATCGAGGCCGTCGCCCAGCGCGCCGGACGCGTCAACCGTCGGGGCCGCCACCCGGACGGCGCGGTCGAGTTCCGCGTGCACCGTACCGACGGCCATCGGCCGTACGACCCGGGCGCTGTGGACGCCGCCTGGTCGGCGCTCACGACTCCCGCGGCGGAAGGCGCCACCGGCCTCAGCGAAGACGACATCGACCGCCTCCTCGCCCTCGCCTACGACACCGACTGGGGCCGTGAGTGGGCTGGCAGAGCACGACGGGCCCGCGACGGCTTCACCGCCGAGTTCCTCACCTTCACCGACCCCTTCCACGACCGCACCGAGCACGCCAGGAACCTCGGCGAACGCTTCGACACCGTCGAAGTACTCCTCCGCGACGACGCCGAGGAGTACCGGAAGATCGCGGTCGGCGAGGCGGCGGATCCGCTGCTCGCGGCAGGACTGCTCATCCCTTTGCGGTACGGGCAGTTGAAGACCTACAACGCCACCTTCGACCGGTCGCTCGGCGTCCACCTCATCGACGGCCGGTACGACGACGACCCCGTTCTGGGCCTTCGCCCACCGATCGAGCGGGAGACCATCCTGTGAAACCCGTCCCTTCGGACCCCAGCCGGGACGACCAGGGCCTCGGCGGCGTCCACATCAAGTACCTGCGCCACTGCCCGCGCCAACTCTGGCTCTACACGCGCGGATACCGGCCGGAGGGCGGCAGCGACCTCGTCGCCTTCGGGGAGGTCGTCAGCGAGACCACCTTCACCCGCCGCCGGGACGTCGACCTCGGCGAAGCCCGCATCGACTGGGTCACCGCCGGCGCCGTCATCCACGAAACCAAGTCCTCCCGCAGCCCCTCGCCCGCCCACGACGCCCAAGTCCGGCACTACTGCCTGCTGTTGGAACGCCGAGGCGTCAACGTGCGCGGCGGCATCGTCCACTACCCCCTCATCCGCCGCACCACCGACGTCCCGTGGAACGAGGAGGCGCGGGAAGAAGCCGAGACCGCCGAGGACGAAGCCCGCGCCGTCATCGCCTCGGCGGCACCCCCCGACCGCCAGACCCGCGCCGCCTGCCGCGGCTGCTCCTACCTCGACTACTGCTGGGGAACCTGATGCCCGCCGTCGGCCGCACCTACTGGCTCACCGAACCCTGCCGCATCCGCCGCGAAGACGACAGCATCCGCATCGAACGAGCGGACGCCAGCCCCGTCCACCTCCCCATCACCGACATCCGCGACCTCGTCACCTTCGACCACGTCGACCTCAACACCTCCGCGATGTCCCTCCTCAGCCGGCACGGCGTCACCGTCCACGTCCTCGACCACTACGGCAACCACGCCGGACACTTCGCACCGGCCGAGGCCATGTCCTCCGCCACGGTCGTCCGCCGGCAGGTCGAGATCACGGGGGACCCGGAGCAGCGGCTCCCGATCGCCCGCGCCCTCCTCCTCGCGACCGCCGAGAACCTCCGCTGGTCCCTCGACACCGACCTCCTCGACGGCGCGCTCGAAACCCTGCGCCTTGCCCTGCCCGACTGCCACGACACCGACGAACTCATGGGCCAGGAAGGAAACTTCCGCCGCACCGCCTGGGCCGTCCTGGACAGCGGACTCCCGGCTTGGCTCCGCCTCAACGGCCGCACCCGACGGCCACCCACCAACGCCGGCAACGCCTTCATCAGCTACCTCAACGCCCTCGTCTACGCCCGCGTCCTCACCGCCCTGCGCAGCACCCCACTCCACCCGGCGATCGGCTTCCTGCACAGCGACACCGACCGCCGCCGCAACACCCTCGCCCTCGACCTCGCGGAACCCTTCAAACCGCTCTTCGCCGAACGGCTGCTACGGCGGGCGGCGAGCCAGAAACACCTCAAGCCGAGCGACTTCGAGACGGAGGTCGGCCGCGCCGCGCTCAGCGCAGGCGGCCGGAAGAAGATCGCCGCCCTGGTGCGGGACGAACTCGCGACGACGGTGTACCACCGGACGTTGAAGAGGAAGGTCAGCTACGAGGAACTCATCCACCTCGAAGCGCTGAAGCTCGTCCGGTTGTGCCTGGAAGGCGTGCCGTACAAGCCGTTCCGGCCGTGGTGGTAGCCGCCGATGTTTGTCATCCTGGTGTACGACACCGCTGCCGAGCGCAACCCGAAGGTCCTGAAGACCTGCCGCAAGTACCTGCACTGGACGCAACGGAGTGTCTTCCAGGGAGAACTCAGCGCCGCCCAGTACCGGGCCCTGACCGGCATCCTCAATAGCGTGATTGACCCCACCTGCGACAGCATCGTCACCTACACCGCCCGCTCCCCGGACATGGTCGACGCCACGACGTACGGAGCCACGCTCGGCGGGCCGGGCGACATCCTGTGACCGGCGCTGTTGCAGTACCGGCGGGTCGCTGCGCTTCCGTTGTGCGGGGGAGGGCCTGCGGGTGCTGTGACCTCGGCTTTTACCCTCGGGTGGTGATCAGCCCTGGAGGGCTTGCAACATGACCTGGATGACGGAGGGGATGTCCAGGCGGCCGGTGGTGATCAGCCCTGGAGGGCTTGCAACGCTACGTCTGGGGCGGCGCCACCCCCAGTGGGTGGGGTGGTGATCAGCCCTGGAGGGCTTGCAACCGGCTGCCGAGGAGGCCGCCCGGCTGCTCGAACACCGTGGTGATCAGCCCTGGAGGGCTTGCAACGGCGCATGCCCGGTGTGAAGGTCATCACCAGTTATGTGGTGATCAGCCCTGGAGGGCTTGCAACAGGATCTTGGAGATCGAGCGGAGGAAGGTCTCGGCCAGTGGTGATCAGCCCTGGAGGGCTTGCAACCCGTCGCCTTCTGGCAGTCCGGCGACACCGACCCGGTCGTGATCAGCCCTGGAGGGCTTGCAACATCCAGAAGACGGCGTGGCGGGCGGAGTCGGTGCGGAGTCGTGATCAGCCCTGGAGGGCTTGCAACGTAGAGAAGGCGCTCAGTGCCAGCGGGCCATGGGGCGCCTCCGGCGCGGGCCGGGGGCGCGTGCGGGGCCCCCGCGCCCCTGCGCGCCGTACGGGATCGGGGCCGAAGCGCGCGGCGGCGCGGGCGCCTGGGTATCGGGAAGTGCGTACCAGACGGCAACTGGAGGCCCCATGAGTGAGCAGGAAACGCCACCGATCTCGATCTTCTACCGCCGCGACGGCCTCGACCTGGGCTCAGCCCTCGGCGAGGCCCAGCGCGAGAACCCCGTCCAGCATGTCCAGGACTTCTGGCTGCACCGGGACGGCGCGTTCTGGCTCGTCACCCGGTACGCCGACGTGCGGCGCGTGCTGGCCGACCAGGAGACCTTCGCGATGCACGATCCGGAACGGGCTCCCGTCCTGCCGAACGAACTCCTCAACATGGACCCGCCGGAGCACACCCGGCTGCGCCACGTCCTGACCCCGGAGTTCACCGCGAAGCGGATTCGCGCACTGGAGCCGATGATCCGGACCCTGGTCGGCGAGCTGATCGACGGCATGGAGTCGCGGGGCTCCTCGGCGGACCTGATGGACGTCTTCGCCCTGCCGTTGCCCCTCGGGGTGATCTGCGGGCTGCTCGGCGTTCCCGATCCCGATCAGGCGCGGTTCCACCACTGGTCCCGCACCACACTGGATCTCGGGCTCCCCATCGAGGAACGGATCGCGGCCGGCCAGGAGTCGCACGACTACATGGCCTCCCTGGTGGCGGAGAAGCGGCGCAGCCCGGACGACGGACTGATCGGCATGCTCATCCGGGAGCACGGCGGCGCGGTGTCGGACTCCGAACTGGTCGGGGTCTGCGAGCTGTTGCTGCTCGCCGGCCACGTCACCGTGTCCAACACGATCGGCCTGGGCGTGCTCGCCCTGCTGTCGCACCCGGAACAGGCCGACCGGCTGCGCAACGCCACCGAGGGCGATCCCCTGATCGACGGCGCCGTCGAGGAGCTGCTGCGGTTCCTCTCGGTGTCCAGCACCGCGCTGGCCCGGACCGCCCGGCGCGACACCGAGATCGGCGGCGTGCCGGTCAAGGCCGGTGACCAGGTCGTCTGCCAACTGCCGGTGGCCAACCGCGACCCGGTGCTCGGCGCCGGGATGGACCGCCTCGACATCGAGCGCAAACCCGTGTCGCACGTGACCTTCGGGCACGGCCCGCACCACTGCCTCGGCGCGCCACTGGCCCGCGCCGAACTGCGGATCGCGCTGCCCGAGCTCCTACGGCGGCTGCCCGGTCTCGCGCTGGCGTGTCCGGCAGAAGCGGTGTCCTATCGCGCCAACAACGAGGTCTACGGTCTCCACGCACTGCCGGTCACCTGGTGAGCGAGTGAGCCGGCCGCGTAGCTCGTAGGCTGCCCGGCACGCCGGTGGCCCGGGAAGAGGTTCTTCCCGGGCCACCGGGTCTTCGGCCCGTCAGGGCCGGTTCGACCGGATCAGATCCACTGGCTCACCCCTCCCGTGTCGGCCAGGAACGGCCGCAGCCAATCGAGGCCGGTCGTCGGAGGCCGGGTGGTGACGTAGGGGAGCGTCGACCAGGCGGTCAGCAGACTCCCGGCGTCCTGCCGGGGCCGCTGGTGTCCGTCGTGGCCGTGTCCGGGCTTGTGGTGGTGGCACTTGTCGTGCTCACACGGCGGCTCGCACCGGGCGGTCGCGGAGGACGGCGGCGTGGTGATCGAAGTGCCATCGGGGCCGGTGACCGTGGCGGTGACGGTGTTGACGGTGTCCTCGCTGATCAGGCTGGAGCAGTAGAACGTCTTCGACTCTCCCGCCGCCAGGTCGAACGACCCGGCCGCCCTCTCACAGCTCTGTTCCTGGTCGTCGGTCAGGGTGATGCCGGTCAGGTCCGTGGTGCCGTTGTTGGTGACGGTGATCTGCCAGAAGGCCTGGCACTTGTCCGGTTCACAGAGCTCCTCGGGCGCGTTGCCCTGGTGCAGGGTCACCTCCTTGCCCCACGGCCCGGCCCCGCCCTCGACGCAGTCGGCGGAGTCGCCGGACTGGCAGACCTTCTTGTCGACGGTCAGCGACGGGGGAGCTTCGCACACGTCGACGGTGGCTTCGGACGGGCGTGTGGTGATGGGGGTGCCGTCAGGGCCGGGGAAGGTGGCGGTGACGGTGTTGACGGTGTGCTGGGTGATGTTGGCGAGGTCGCAGAACACCTGACGGGAGGCGCCGACGGCGAGGTCGAAGGTGCCGGCGGCGGTGGCGCAGGCCGGGGTGACCGCGTCAGTGAGGGTGATGCCGGTGACGGGGACGGTGCCGGTGTTGGTGACGGTGATGCGCCAGTAGGCGGTGCTGCCGGGCGGGATGGTGGTGTTCTTGGCCCAGGGGCCAGGGCCGCCGTCTGCGCAGTCAGCGGGGTTGGTGGAGGTGCAGACCTCCTTGTTGATGCTGATGGACGGTACGACCGGCGGCGTCACGTCCACCGT
>NZ_JBHUAF010000116.1:7811-21557 GCF_042789895.1 Kitasatospora sp. NPDC056783 | reverse complement strand
CACCTGCGCGACCCGTCGCTACGCCGGGTCCCGCAGGTGGGCGCTGAGCCATGTGAGGGCGGGCGGGATCAGCCGGTCCCAGGTGGTGAAGTTGTGGCCACCGCTGTCGACCGTCTCCTGGGCCACCACGAGCGGCGGGCGGGCGGCCGCGGCGAAGGCGCTGGAGTCGGCGTAGGTGCTGCCGTCCGACTTGCTGTCCGCGAGCAGCACGGCGAGCGGCGGCACCGGCAGGTGGGCGAGGCGCCAGGCGAGGTCGGCCTCGGCGCGGCGCTGGGCGCTGCCCCCGAAGAGGTCCCCCGTGGTGACGTCCTCCGCCGCCTTGAAGTAGCCGGAGAGCGAGACCGCGACCGAGAAGGTCCGCGGCTGCTCCATGCCCGCCTTGACCGCGCAGTAGCCGCCGGTCGAGTCGCCGACGATGCCCAGGCTCCCGGTGCCGTCCAGCACCCGGTAGGAGGCCCGCAGGTCGGCGGGCATGTCGGTGGTGAAGTAGCGCAGCGCCTGCGGCCCGTTCGGGATGTCCTCGCACTCGCTGTCCCGGGGCATGCTCGGCGAAGGCCGCATCAGCACCAGGACGGTCGGCTTCATCGCGCCGTGGCGCAGCAGGTCGAGTTCGACGGCCGGGTAGCGGAGCTTGGTGACGAGGTTGGCGGCGTCGCCGGGGAATCCGGTCAGCACCAGCGCGGCCGGGAAGTGCCGTGCCTCGCCGCCGGGTTGGAAGTACTGCGGCGGCAGGTAGACGTAGCCGTCGGTGCTGAGCCCGGTGGTCGCGCCGGGCAGTCGCACCCGCTCCAGCCGTCCGATCCGGGCCGGGTCACGGCTGACCGAGCCCGCGCCGGTGATCTCCGCCGGGCCGAGCACCCGGACGCCCGCCGGGCCCGCGGCGGCCCCGGGCCCGGGGGTGCTTCCGGCGCCCGGGCCGCTTCCCACGCCCGGGCCGCTTCCGGCAGCGGGCCCGGGAGTGTTCCCCGCGCCTCCGGCCGCGCCCTGGTGAATCACGCCGGCGCCGTGCTCGTGCCCCAGCAGGTCGGACCAGCTGGAGTAGAAGACGAAGTAGTCGTTGACACCGAACCCCAGGGTGAGCAGCAGGGCCAGCTGGGTGACGGCGATGGTGCCGAGCCGAAGGAACATCGCGGGCCAGCTCCGTACGGCCAGCCGGGGCCACACCCACAGCGTGCCGAGCACCGTGCACACCGCGAGCAGTGCCGTCAGCGCCAGCAGCTTGTGACTGGTGAGTCCCATCGGTCCCGGCCTCCTTTACCACTGTGGACCAACGGCCGGGTAACCGGCGCCCCCACTCAGGGTGACCAGGGCGGTACCCCTCGGTTCCGTGGCCGGCCGACCGCGCTCCCGCGTCTTCGACAAGCCTGTCGAGCTTGGCATGCGCGGGCTATGCTGACCGAAAGTCCCGACGCCCGCCGGCGCCCGGGCGCCCGCCCCGTCGAGAAACGCGCCCCGAGACGCGTCCGGCCGGAAGGAGGTTCGGCCAGAACCTCCGGAATGCGGCCAACCGGCCGCCCACGTCAAGCATTTGACGCATCGTCAACTCAGATTCGCGATTACGCCACCTGAGCCGCGCCGCGTGCCCCGGGCACGTTCATCGCCGTTGTACGGAAGGTGAATCGCCGCGCCCGCCCGAAACCCCCGGCCGCTCCGCCGAGGAAGAGGTTCCGCATGACGACGTCCCGGACCCACCCGCGCCCCGCCGAGGCCGCGGTCCTGCTCACCGTGCTCGGCCTGCTCGTCCTGGAGGAGATCGCCCTGGGCATGGCCGAGGAGGAGGAGCGCCCGGTCATCGGCGGCATCCTGATCGGCGCCTCCGGCACCGGCCTGCTGGTGGTCGGCGCCGTGCTGCTCAGTCGCTGGCTCGACCTGCGCCGCCCGCTTCCGCTGCCCCCTCCCGGCCCCAACGGCCGCGAGTACAGTGCCCGCGCCCTCGAAGGCTTCCCGATGGAGGCCGTCCGCCCGCTGCTGCTCGCCGAGAACGCGCCCCAGCTCGGCCACCTGTACTCCGCCTGGATGCTCGCCCGGGCCGGCCGCCCGGCGCCCTGGATCGCCCGCCGCCTGTCCATCCCCCAGGGCGCCGCCCAGCTCCTGGTCGACGCCGCCCGCTCGACGAGACTCGACCAGGACTGACGGGGTCCGACCGGGCCCGGCCGGACCTGCTCAGCGCCGCCGGCCGTCCACCGCGTGCACCTGCGCCGCCAGGTACGGCGCCAGCCCGCGCTCCGCCAGCGCCAGCCGCCAGGCCTCCCGTGCCAACGCCAACTCGCCCTGCCCGTCCGGGACTTCCCCGACCTCCGACCTCCTCGACCGGGCCGTCCCCAGCAGCCCGAGACCGCCCACCAGCAGACTCACCGCCCCTGCCCCGATCGACACCCACCCGGCTTCCAGCAGCGCCTGCGACAGCACTTCGAGGTCCTCGACCAGCCCCAGCACCCAGCCCAGCACCAGGAAGGCCAGCGCCGCCCCCACCGCGATCACCGGCACGACCAGCCCCAGCACGCCCCACCACCCCGACGCCCGCTCCCGCGGCGGCGCGTCCACCGGCAGCCGCGCCATCGCGTCCGCGTCCGCCCGCAGCGCCGCGTACCGCTCGTACTCCGGCGCCGCCGCGGCCAGCACGAACTCCGCGTTCTCCCGCGCCGCCCGCCGCAACCGCTCGACTCCCCGGGCCTCGTCCCCGCCGGCCCGCAGCACCTCCCGCACCTGCGGAGCCGAGAGCGCGCGCCCCAGCTCCGTCTCGAAGTCCGCCCGATCCTGCTGCGGCAGCCGAAGCGGCCTGTCCATGCTCGTCCCCGATCGTCGCCCCGTGTAGTTCTACAGAACTGTAGAACAAGGAGGCGCGTCGCAGCAGCCCTGTTCACGGGTGGATTCGGTGCTCAGACGGGGTCGGCCCTGGGGACACGGGCGAGGGCGTCCCGGACGATGTCGGCCAAGTCCGGTACCCGGACGCCCCATTCACGCAGCCACCCGTGGATCTGCCAGGCGGGCCGGCCCGATCGATGTGCCACTCCGAGAAGCACCGCCAGGAAGGCCCCCCGCCGACGGAGCTCAGTTGTGAGTGCTCGGAGCAGGTCCGCCGCCTCGCCCGGCATGAGTTCCTCCGGAAGGGCTTCGCAGGACATCACGAGGCCCCGGGACCTCAGGTGACGGGCGAGGTCGTCCGGACTCAGACCGAACGAGGGCGCCGCCCTGATCAGCTCGGCGAACGGCACCCTCTCGGCGGTGCCGATGTCCGACCAGTTCATCGCGCCGTGGGTGGAGAACAACCGGAGGTCCAAGGGGGTGAGCACCTCCGGCGGGGACAGGGTGATGGCGAATCCATAGGCCCGGTACCGGTCGAGCACCTCCTGAAGCGTGAACCTGCCGACCTCCACGAGCCTGAAGATCCGCTCGTAGGGCACGCCTTCCATGTGCCGCCCCCGATTGGCCCGGCCGTCACCGAAGAGCTCCGCGTCCGCGGTGGTGGCGTCGGCGGGCACCACCGGAACGGCGAAACCGAAGGCCGTCAGTCGCGCGACCACGCCTCCGGCGCTCGTCGCCTCACGCTCCGCCGCGCGCAGGATCCAACGCACCGGCACGACGACCGACCGGTGGAGCCAAGGACCCGAGCCGTCGAGATCACGGCTGAGGAACCGCACGTCCTCCTCCGTCGGCCTGGACGGCAACCCCACCGGGTCGGCAGCGATCCCGTGCCGGGCGAAGGCCTCGCAGACGTCGGGCACGGACATGCCGAGTTCCAGGCTCGCCCGTGCCAGGTGCCCGGGAACCACTGTGCCGTCCCGCTCGAAGATCTCGACGGGCATCAGGTGGCGCCGGGTCCCCCCGAGGAACACGGGGTCCGCGACCATGGCCGCGGTCAGCTCTCGAACGGTTTCGCCGAAGGCGTTCCGTTCGGCCTCGGTGGCCGGGGCCCCATCCTCCCCGGAGCCCGCCGGACGTGACCGTTCACCCATGCGCCTGAGGCCGAGCCGCCTCGCGCGTCGCTCGGCCTCGCCCACGGTCACGCCGAGTTCGTGCGTCACCACGGGGAGCCAGTCGTCGGACAGACGCTCCCTCCATCGCACCGTCCTCTCGGACCAATGCGAGGCCAGGACGACCAGATCGGAGGGCATCGCCACCCGCACCTCCTCAGCCGTCGGCAGCTCGGAGTGGACGGCTCCCAGCTGTGCCAGCACCCCCGTCTGGCGATGGGCCAGGAGCCTCCAGAGCAGGACATGATCCGGCGGTTCCAGATGAAGCCCCTTGTCTTGGGGCCGTCCGCCCCTCGCCCGCCCGAGGATGATGGAATCGGGCAGGAACAGCCCTGTTCGCCTGACGTCGAACGTCACCTCACCCGACTCCAGGACATGACTCTGCCGCACGGCCTCGGCCGTGACCAGGTCCGCGAGGTGGGCACTGCCGGCCACGACCCGACCGATCCACTCCATCCCGAGCAGCCCTGAGCGCACCAGGTCCCCGGCCGCCCCGGCCAGCAGCTCGGCGACCACCCCCGACACGTCGCCCATGACCCGCCGGCGGTCCACCGAGAGCTTGCCGGGCGCCAAGGGGCCGAAGAGGTTCACCACGGCCCCGACGAGCCCCCGCCCCCCGACCGGGAAGACCCCGCGCGACACTTCCGGCTCCACCAGCAGCCCGTCCACCAGCAGCGCCCCGCCGTGTTCGCACCAGATCACCTGCGCCCCCGGCGGAGCCTCACGCCACGGCGCGCGGATCCCCGACCCGTCGAGCCCGAACTCCTCGAGGCGCGGTTTGTCGCGACGCCGGAAGACTCCCGGCTCCCACACCGCCTCACCTTCGCCGTGGGTCGCCGTGGTGTGGAACTCCGCGATGCCCAGCAGGCGTTCGAGGACCGTGAGGACGGACCAGGACTCGCCCAGGCCGATGTCCTCCCGCAGGTACAGCCGCACGGTCGTGCCGGGCTCGCACCCACGGGCAGCCCGTTCGACGATGCGGAAGAGGTGGCTGGGGCCATGGATGGCGACCTCCAGCCGCGGGCCCAACTGGCCGGTGGCGTCCAGTCGGCAGGTCGTCACCCGGATCTCGTCGGCGAGCATGAAGTAGCTCAGGACCCCGATGCCGAAGCGGCTGTTGGGATACAGCTCGACGGGCGGGTCGACCTTGCGCCACCGGGCGCGTTCGAGCTTGAAGTCCAGTTGCTCGGCGAAGCGGGCGCCCGCGTTGGAGAAGACTCCGCGCAGTTCCTCCTCCCCCATGCCGACGCCGTTGTCCTCGCACTCCAGGTAGGCGCGGCCGGTCTCGTCCACGCCCTGGCGGAACCGGATGCGGCCTTCGTAGGAGTACGGCCCGCCCAGCCAGGAGGGCCGTGACCGGTCCAGGTACTGCACCCGGGCTCGGGCGTAGCGGCAGGCGTCGAGAGCGTTCTGGTACAGCTCGCGAACCGCCAAGTCCCGGTCGCGGTACAGCTCGACGCCCATCAGCAGGCTGCGCACCCGGCGTTCGTCCAGGCGGAAGCGCGCCCAGCCGGTGAAGGCTCCGGCGGCGGGGGCGGCTTCGTCCGAGGTGAGGCGGGTGGGAAGCGGGTGCGACGTGAGGACGCGACGGACGGCGTGGAGGAGTTCGTCGGTCCGGGCCGTGTACTCGCGCAGGCCCTCGACCACCGCCTCGTGGTGGCACTCCGCGCGCAGGACCGGCAGGTCGTAGGGCCCGCCCCACGCGGCCTCGTCCAAGGTCTTCCGCAGGTCGGCGAGGTCGACCTCGTGCGGGATGCCGAGGTGTTCGGCCACGATCTCGGGCAGGGCCGTCATCTCGATGGCGGTGCCGTACGCCAGCGCCAGCAGCAGGGCCAGCCGTTGTTCCTGGAGGTGCGGATCGCCCGGTGCCCGGAGGTGGTTGTCCACGCGCAGGTGTGCCAGGTGGTCGCGGCTGCCGACGTCGGGGCCCCGGCGCAGACCGTGCAGCAGGGTGCAGACCCGCTCGGTCGCGAAGGTCTCCTGGAGTGCGGCGAGCATCGGCAGCCGGTCGAGGATCTCCTGCACGCCCTCGGGGTCGGCGAGGTCCTCGTGCTGGTCGAGCCAGCGGTGGAAGAGCCACCAGCCGAGCGGAGCGGCCGGGGCGCGACGGGTCAGCAGGTCGTAGGACTCGATGAACCGCTCGTAGGAGGCGCGGGCGCCCTCCGCCCCCGGGGACGGCCGAAGGTCGGTCGGGCGGACGGAGACCCGGGACGCCGCCAGGCGCAGCGCGCGGACCCGGTAGACGAACGGCAGCACGACGAGCAGCGCGGCCTCGGCCGGGTAGAGGTCCAGGTGGTCGTCGCCGAGCAGCCAGTCGACGCGTGAGGCGAAGCGCACGGCGATCCCGGGGTCCTGCCAGGGGTCGTCCGCCAGGTCCGCCAGGTCCACCGAGTCCCGCATCCCGGCCAGCTCGGCGACGGCCTCCAGCGCGACGCTCCGGTAGGGCTCGACCTCCCGGTCCTTCCGGAGGTGGTTCCAGACGCGCGAGCGCGCCGCGACCTCCACCCACTCGTCGGCGTCCTCCGCGACGCCCACGCGCTCGGCCGCGGTCAGGTAGACGTTCCCGTCGACCTTCTCGATCTGCACGACGTTCCTCGCCGCCCCGACCTGCATGACCGGTCCGCTCACCGTGCTCGACGAGATCTCTGCCACCGCTCGTCCCCTCCCCTTGTGCAGGGCACGAGCGTAGGGCAATCGACCCTCACGCCACGGTCAGGGTGCCGCGCATGAAGTGGTGGAGGCTACAGAGGTACGAGTACGTCCCCGGCTGCCCCGGCGCCGTCAGGGTGGCAGCCGCCCCCGGGGCGATCGGCCCGGTGTCGAAGCCGCCGTCCTGGGCGGTGAGGGTGTGGGCGGTGGTGCCGGTGTTGGTCACGGTCACCACCGCGCCCGGGCGGACGGTGAAGTCGGCCGGGTCGAAGGCGAAGTCGCGGACCGCCACTGTCCCGGCGAAGGGGCTGGGCGGCGCGACGGGGGACGGCGGCTCGGACGGCGGCACGACGGCGGAACTACTGGTCTCCTCCGGGCCCGGCACCATGAACGCGCTGACGCAGCCGGTCAGGACGGGACCGGCCGCGAGCAGCAGCGCCACGGCGACGGCCCGGGCGGACGGGCGCATCACTCAGCGGCGACCAGGGTGATCCGCTTGGCGTCGGCGGCCGCCGGCGGGGCGGCGCCGATGTCGGAGATGGTGGCGGTCAGGATGGCGTCGAGGTCCGGGAGCCAGTTGTAGGTCTTGGACTGGACGATGACCTCCCGGGTCTGCGGCGTCCCGTCACAGACGATGTCCGTTTCCGCCGTCCGGCTGGAGCCGAAGGCGGTGGCGGTGGCGTCCTCCGGGTTCTTCTGCTCCACCGTGACGGTGAGGGAGCGTGCGTCCTCCGGGTTCGTGCACACGTACGCGACGTCCACCCGGACCCGGCCGCCGGCGTTGGCGTCGATCCTGGCCGCCTCGCCGAGGGTGACGGTGGTGGTGGCCTGGTCGTCGTCCGCCCAGGCGGGCACGGCGGCGCCGGTGACGCCGGTCAGGCCGGTGAGGGCCGAGGTGAGTACCGTCAGAGTGATCCACCGCTGCACTGCGAACCTCCGGTTCCGAGGACGTGTTGCGGCCGACGCTAACCGCCCCGCCGGGCACCCGCGCGCCGGGCCGTCCGAACGTGATCCCCGCTGTCCGGAGCCCCGGCCGAGGCCCCGTCTGCGTGAGAAGTCGGCCCGTCCGACTTCTCACGCGGACGGGTGCCCGGTTCGCGCCTGCGGCCGGCCCCTCCCGGCATCCGCGACGAAGGCCAGCAGCCGCTCGTTCACCAGCTCGGGCTGCTCCAGGTTGAGCCCGTGCCCGGCCTTCTCCACGATCTCCGCCCGCACGCCCGGGATGTGCGCCGTGACCCGCTCCACCACCTGGCGCGGCCGCAGCAGCGCGCTGCGCCTGCCCACCAGGACGGACACCGGCAGCCGGATCGACGCCAACTCCTCGTCCGCGAAGGGCCGGGCCGGCGGACGGGCACCCGGCTTGTAGCTCCGCATCGCGAGCATCAGCGGTGCGGTCATCTCGCGCGGCGCGCCGAGCGCCGGGTTCGCCAACAGCCGCCCGACCGCCGGGCGCAGCGGGCGCGGGGCGAGCATGCCGAACAGACCGGCGACCATGTGGACGTAGAACCGGGCGGGCACCTTCTCGATCCCGCCCGGGTCGAGCGTCACGACCGAGGCCAGCCGCTCGGGCGCGTGGATCGCCTGGTTGAGCGCCAGCCAGCCCCCGTACGACACCCCGACCAGGTGCACCCGCTCCAGGGCGAGACCGGCCAGCACCTCCCCCAGCCACGCGGCGTTCTCCACCGAGCCCGGCGCGACGGCGCGTTGCACGCTGCGGCCCGGGTCGTCCAGGGTGTCGATCGCGTAGACGGGGTGGTGCTCACCCAGCGCCGCGACCTGCGGGTACCAGTTGGACGGGTGTCCGGCGTGGCCGTGCAGCAGCACGATCGGCTCGCCGCCGGCCGTCGGGCCGTAGCGGTGGACGTGGACACTCCCGTAGGCGGTCTCGACGTCGAACTCCTGGCGCGGGCCCGGCCACAGCTCCATCGCCCGGTCGTACGCCGCGAGGAACTTCGTCCGGGCCGCCTCGCTGACGAAGTGCCCGACGCTGGTCCTGGTCATGATCGCCCCCTCTTTGGTGGTATAGTTGTACCACAAAAACATCCGGAAGGAACCCGATGCCGAAGCTGGTGGATCACGAGGAGCGGCGGGCCCACATCATCGACGCCCTGCTCCGCTCGGCGGCGAGCAGCGGCCTGCACTCCGTCACCATGCGCTCGGTGGCGGTCGAGGCGGGCGTCTCCGTACGGCTGGTGCAGTACTACTTCGACACCAAGGAGCAGCTGCTCCTCGCGGCGATGACCCGCCTGACGACCCGCATGGGCGAACGCGTCCAGCACCGGGTACGCGCGAGCGGCGCCGTCGGCGACCCGCTCGGCATCATCGAGGCGGTGCTGCGGGAGGCCGTCCCCACCGACGAGGAGAGCCGCGCCTTTCATCTCGTCCACACCGAGTACGCGGTCCTCTCCGTCACCGACCCGGCGCTGGCGGGAGCGGAGTTCCTGGCGGCCCCCAACGAGATGGAGGCCTTCCTCGTCGGCCAGTTGACCGCCGCCCAAGAGGCCGGAGCCACCGACCCGCAGCTCGACCCGCGTCAGGAGGCCGTCGTCCTGCTCGCCGTCTCCGCCGGCCTCGGCCTCAGCGTCCTGCTCGGCCAGCGGACGGCGGAGGACGCGATCGCCGTGCTGCGGTACCACCTCGGCCGGATCTTCGTCGACTGACGTGCAACCCCGAGGAGTTGCGGGACGGCCCTCTGACCACGCGGGTGGCGGTCCTGCTCGACGGCGCGGCGGACGGGGAGAGTCTGCCTGCTCGCGCCCCAACGGAATACTTGGCGTCACTTCGAGAACGCGTTGGCATGCCGGGGGCAGGGACGCCGGCATCGGCAGACGCCAGCCAGCCCGCCGAGGCCGGGTAACGATTGCGGACGTAGGATGCTCCGCAGGCACTTTGACACCTCAACAGCTACGCACATGTTCAAACGTGCAAAGAAATCGCAAAGCCCCCACATCGCCCCAGGTCGCGAAGGGCTCTCCCCGCACTCGCGGGGGTCAGCCGAACCAGCGGTGACGCTTGCCGCCGTTCGCTCGGTTCTCCCCACACTCGCGGGGGTCAGCCGGACACCGACGGCAAGGGCATCGACCAGCTGCTGTTCTCCCCGCACTCGCGGGGGTCAGCCGGACAACCTCACGAGGCCGGACTTCGTCCCGGCGTTCTCCCCGCACTCGCGGGGGTCAGCCGACGACCAGCTCCCGAGGGAGAAGGCCTGCGAGGTTCTCCCCGCGCTCGCGGGGGTCAGCCGACGCAAACTACGCTGTCAGGTGGTCGAACTCCCCGGCCTTGACACCATGCAGGAGCGCGCGGAACCCGTCGGGCTGCATCGTGAGGACGACATCGGGCTCATCGCTCTCGCGGATCGCAACTGTGCCATCGGGTATCGCCGCAACGTAGACGCAGTTGGCAGCATCGGCGCTGAACGAGGACTTCTGCCAGCTGTGAGCGGTCATATTCGGTCCTCCCTCAGATGCTTTGAGCGATACGGGAGATCTGGTCCCGGGACGCATCGGGCTTGAGCGCGCTCATCTTTGCATGGTGTTCGAGTTCCGCCACGTCGAGCGCTCCGGCCGGAAGGATTTCGCGGTACTCCTCCCACCAACCCCGCGCGCGACCGCCAGTTATGTGGGTCAGCGCCTCGATCAGGGCGTCATCCGCGCAGCCGTAGAGGCGCACCAGGGCCCGCACCCGGTCCGCGCTCACCGGGTATCCGCCGAGGACCGGCCGACCGCCGCCGAACTGGCCAAGCTCGTTGAAGTGGTGGGCGGGTGATCGATCTGCGGGATCCCACCTCGACTGAACCCAGCCAAGGCTGAAGGGCCCGCCAGTCCGGCCGGCCGGCCCTTCACCATGAGGTGGCCCGCTACGCCATCAGGTGGTCGAACTCCCCGGCCTTCACGCCGTCCAGGAGCGTGCGGAGCTTACTCGGCAACGTGGTGATGACAACGCCGGGGTCATCACTCTCGCGAATCTTGACGGTGCCATCGGATACCGCTGCGACGTAGAGGCAGTTGACCGACTCGGAGCTGTAACTGGACTTCTGCCAGTTGAGGGCCGACATGAGATTCCTCTCTCGAACGCATGTCAAGGGCGGACTACGCCGTCAGGTGGTCGAATTCTCCGGCCTTGACGGCACGCAGGAAGGCGTCGAGCCTGTCGGGCAGGGTAGTGATGATGACGTCGGGCTCATCGCTCTCGCGGATCGCGATGGTGCCGTCGGATGCCGCTGCAACGTAGACACAATTGGCGGTGTCGCCGCTGAATGAGGACTTCTGCCAGCTCTGAAGGGTCATGGTCTTCCTCACATGCTTCGGGCGATACGGCGGATGACGTCACGAGACGCGTCAGGCTTGAGCGCACTCGCCTCCAGCCGGTCCAACACGGCTCGATAGCAGCGTTGGACCGGGCGATGAACGATGTACTCGCGAGGTCAAAAGAGGCCCACCAGGACGGTGGGCCCCTTCACCGCGGACTACGCCGTCAGGTGGTCGAACTCCCCGGCCTTGACGCCACGCAGGAGGGCGCGGAGCTTGTCGGGCTGTGTGGTGATGACGACGTCGGGCTCATCACTCTCGCGGATCGCGACGGCGCCATCGGATACCGCTGCGACGAAGACGCAGTTGATCGACTCAGAGCTGTAGCTGGACTTCTGCCAGCTGAGAGCTGCCATGGCTCTTCCTCTCAGGTGTCCTTCTCGATACGGGCAATGAGATCACGTGACTTCGCAGGACTGAGGGCGCAGGCTTCCATGAGGTCCAGGACCTTCTGGTACTTCACCAGCTGCGCTTGCGCGTCCAGGAACTCGGAGCCGTGATACGTGTCGAGCTGCACGGTGTCGAGCTGGGGCACGCCGGCGGAGCAGTAGACGATGGACTGCCCGGAGCCTGGGAGCGTGCCGGAACCAAAGGGAATCACAAGCACCGAGATGTTTTCGCGGGTGCTCGCCTCGATGAGATGACGGTGCTGTGCACGGGCCACAGCTGGCCCGCCGAATCCCATCCGCAGCGCCGCTTCATGGACGATCGCCGTCAGAGGGATTGCCTTCGGCCCGTAGATGGCAACCTGTCGTTTCATCCGGTACGACACCCGGTGTTCCAGCTCATGTGGCGCAAGAGGCGGCACGGCACTGCTGCCGAGCGCACGCACTTGATCAGCGGTCTGGAGTAGGCCTGGGATGTGAATCACCGACGCGATGCGCATCGCAGTGGCGTGGTGTTCCAACTCGGCAAGATCGAGCACGTTCGGCGGCAGGATGTCGCGATACTCCTCCCACCAGCCTCGAACTCGCCTTCCTGTCATGCCCGCAAGAGCGTCGATCAGGTCCTGGTCCGTACAGGCGTACGCGCGAGCAAACGCGCGGACGCGCTCCGCGCTCACCCCGTACCGGCCCGCTTCGATCCGGCTCATGTGGGCCTGCTGCACTCCGACCCGGGTGGCAGCGGCAGTTGAGGTGAGACCAGCACTCTCTCGGAGTTTGCGCAGCTCAAACCCGAGACGCTGCTGCCGCAACGTTGGTACGTCGCTCGATGCCATCGCGATCTCCTCGTTCACTATCCCGAGTGATACGGCAAGTGTTCAGTGGACTTCGTGGAAATTATGCCACGGCAGCGCTACGGTATGACGCGAATCAGTCACCAAGAGTGCTGACCGTTGGCTCATCCATGCCTCAAGGCAGGAGACTTCCATGACTGCTGCGCCCTCGCAAAATCCCCTCCCCCCCCACCCCCCGGCTGCCGGCCGACGCGGCCTTCGACCAGGAGCTGTGCGGGCTCGTGCTCGACACCGCTCCCCGGCTCTTCGCCATCGTCCAGGTGTGCGGCGAGGGTCTCGCGGACGCCGACGGGTGGGTCGCGGCCTGGGGATTCACCGACGCCGCAACCGGATCGACCCACGTCACCGGCGTCGACGGGCGAACCCGACTGACCCTCACCTCTCCCGAACGGGCCGTCCACCACTTCTCCCGCCAGCCGGGCATCACCGCCCGCCTGGTCTGGCTCGCGCAGCCGACCACCGCCGCCACGGACCGCGCCGCCCAAGCCGCCTGACCATCAACCAGGCGCGCCCTACCCCTGAAGTACCGGCTGGCGCGCCTCGCCGTGGAACACCTGCCCGGTGTGCCACTCCCGGTGCCGGTCCGCGACCGGCGGAAGGCCCGGCTGCGGGCCGATGACAGGCCGCCCGGACAGGTCCAGGACGTGCCGCCGGCTGGCCTCGCTGCGGCCGACGAAGCGCCGGGAGACGAGAATCCGGTGCCCCTCCCCCAACCCCAACACGCCCTTGTCGAACAGCTTGTGGTGCAGCGAGCACAGGCACAGCCCGTTGTCGACCTCGTCCGGCCCCTCGTGCGACCACCACCGCACGTGCGCGGCCTCCAGCCCGACCGCGCTCCCCCCGATGGCGCCGTCGTAGCCGCAGAACGCGCACTGGAACTCGTAGGCGGTGAGTATCTGTTCACGCATGCGCCGGTCCCGCTGCCGCCGGGCCGCCACCTCGGCCCCGCGCACGGCCCCGGTCTCGGACCGCTCCAGATCGAGGCCGACCGCCTCGCAGAGGTCCGCGTGCAGCGACACCGGGAAGTGCGCGTCCAGCAGCACCCTGGCCATCCGCCCCAGCAGCGCCGGCTCCTCTCCCAGCGCCACCCGCAGCCCGCTCGCGAGCCGCCCGGTGGCCCCACTCTCCCGGAGCACCCCGATCCCGCTGCCAGGGCTCCCCGGCCCCGCATCGGTGTGGACCTCCCAGACCCCGTCGCTGACCAGGTGGTGGAACGGGTACGCGGGCGTCGTGGGATTCGCCGGGCCGTACTCGGCCAGCAGCCGCTTCAGCTCCTCCTCCACTGCGCTGTACCGCAGTTCACCGTCCGCGTCCCGCTGGAAGTCACCCAGCGCGTACAGCAGCAGCAACGGCTTGTGCGGCGCGCGCACGCCGCCCTTCGTCCAACGCTTCAGCCGCGCCACCCGATCGAGCCAGTCCATGCCCGTCAGCGTAGGCCGTACGAGGCACTGAAGTGCCCGCACCCACCACCCGCCCTGCCGCGGGGGGGGGGGGCCCCCCCCCCCCCCGCCGCCCCGCCCCCCCCAGGGGGCGGGGGAGAACGCGGCGCCGCCCCGCCGCGCCCGCCCCCCGCCGAGGC
>NZ_JBHUAF010000116.1:0-7801 GCF_042789895.1 Kitasatospora sp. NPDC056783 | reverse complement strand
GCCGCGCCGGAAGTCGGCCCGCCCGACTTCCGGCGCAGATCCCCCCGTTGGCGACTGATCAGACGGCGACGAAACGCCGCTCGCCGTCCCCCGCGATGATGCGGCCGAACCGCATGCCCGGGAAGTGGGCGGCGACCAGCAGGTCGTCCGTGTCGGCGGCCTCGTCGGCGATGCGGTTGCGCACGGCGGAGGCGGCAACGGGGTCGACGTCCCAGATCACCTGCCAGTCGCGCTCGCTGAACTGGACCACCGAGTGGACCACGTCCCCCAGCAGCAGGGCGCGGCGTCCGCCGGAGGAGACCACGTACACGGTCGTGCCGGGGGTGTGGCCGGGCAGGTGGAGGGCGTCGACACCGGGAGCGAGCGTGAAGTCGCCGTCGAACAGCTCCAGTTGGCCGCCGATCGGGCCGAGTTTCTCGACCGCCTCCGGCACGGCGGCGTCACCCGTCACGAAGTGCTCCCAGTCGGCGCGGTGGGCGCGGTAGGTGGCACGGGGGAAGACGGGCCGGCCGTCGACGGCCGCCCAGCCGATGTGGTCGAAGTGCAGGTGGGTGAAGAGCACATCGGTCACGTCGCCGGGGGTGACACCGTGGGCGGCGAGCGAGTCGAGCAACCGGCCCCCGCGGTAATTGCCGTCGTCGAACGGCCCGACTCCGGCGTCGACCAGGACGGTCCGCTCCCCGCTGCGCACCAGGAAGCCGCCCAGGGGCAGGCCGAGGCTCCCGTCCGCGTCCCGGTGGTGATCGTGACAGGCCCACGGGTCGTCGACGTCAGGGCGTTTGAGGATCTCGGAGGCGATCTCCTTGCCCATCCCGTCCGTGATCGCCAGAACCTCGACATCGCCGATCTTCACGTTCGCCCTCCCATGGCCAACCGTCAGGGGCCTGCATCGAACCGGAAGTCGTTCGTGGGCCGTCGGTTGCAACCGCCTTCGGCGCCGGAGGATTCCCGGGCACAGGGGAGAAGGAGCCCGCCGAAGCGTCAGCCCCGCTGCACGGTGACCCGGTCCACCGCCGTGCCGTCCTCGGTGAGCGAACGCACCTCCATCCGGGCGGGCCTGCCTCCGGCGGCGGGGGTCACGTCGACCGTGACCAGGCAGTAGCCGGTGTAACGGACCCTGGACCAGGTGACCTTGACCGTCTGGCTCTGCCCGCCCCGGTCGGAGACCACCATGGGGACGGACTTGTCGTTGGCGGTCTCGTGCCCGAGATAGGTGTCGGCGGCCGGGAAGGAGTAGAGCCCGCCGCCACCGCCGCCCGCGACGACATAAGTGGTGCCGTCCTTCACCGGGTTCACGGTGTCGCCGGAGGCGACCTTGCGGGTGGCCTTGCCCGCCCGGATGGGATCGGTCCGCTCGTAGACGTGGTTGTGGCCGCTGAGCACCAGGTCCACCTGGTACTTGTCGAACAAGGGGGCCCAGTCCTGCTGCGCGCCGAGTTCGGCTCCGTTGTCGTGGCAGGTGGAGTAGGTGCACTGGTGCAGGTAGACGACGATGAAGTCGATGCCGGAGTCGGCGCGCAGCGCGGCGAGCCGGCTCTCCAGCCACTTCTTCTGCTTGCCCTTGGTGTAGTCGAGGTTGGCCGGGGTGTTGAAGCAGACGTCGTTGCCGTCGAGGCTGATCAGGCCGACGTTCTGGTAACGCCAGGAGTAGATGCCGGTGGACTGGCTCCAGGCGTTGTCCGGGGTCGTGAACCGGGCACGCATGCCCCCGTAGCCGTCGGCCCCGTACCACGGCTCCATCTCGTGGTTGCCGATCGCCGGCATCCACGGGGTCCGGGAGGCGACGGGGTCGTTCTGCACGAAGAAGGAGTCCCAGAGGCGGGCGTCGTACGCGTCGCTGGTCTTGCCGCTGCCGCCGGCGTTGGCGTACGAGAGGTCGCCCATGTGGAGGTGGAAGGCGGGGTCGAGGCCGGAGATCAGGTTGCCGGTGGCTGCCGCGTTGTACCCGATGCCCTGGTCGCCGAAGGCCGTGAAGGTGAACCCGGCGCCGCGGCCGGGGGCGGGCGCGGTGCGGAAGCTCGCCACGTCGCCGAGCCGGGCACCCTGGCCGGCCGGGTCGTAGCCCTGGTGGCCCACGACGTAGTAGTAGGTGGTGTCCGGGATCAGCTGATCCAGCTGGGCGTGCAGGTAGTACTGGGTGACGGTGGTGGGCTTGACCAGGGGCTGGTCCTCGACCGGGTGCTGCCAGGAGAGCTTGCTGACCAGCGTGCGGACCTCGGCGGCGATCGGGGAGCCGAAGTCTCCGGGTTTGACGCCGAGCCGGACGAAGGGGGCGGTCACCGCGTCCGGCACCTGCCAGGAGACGACGACCTGCTGGGAGGGGTCGGCCCCGAAGGCGAGGTGCCGGCCGAAGGGCCGCAACGCGGATCCCGCGACCCGCTCGCCGCGAGGCGCGGGAACGGTCGGAGTGGCGAGGGTGGCCGGAGTGGCGGGAGCGGTCGGGGCGGCGGGGAGAGCCGGCGCTGCCAGGGCGGTACCCGGCAGCAGGAGGCCGCCGGCCGCGAGGGCCGCTCCGCCCGCCGTGCCGGCTCGGAGGAGGTCACGCCGGGAGGGCCGGGAGGGCCGGGAGATCTCGGTCTCGTTCTCGGTCTCGTTCTCGGACATGACATCAAGTTAGGAAACTTCCCTAACCTTTGACAAGAGGTCCGGCACCACCCGATCCGCTGTCGACTCCCTTTCCCCATCGGCACATTGGCGATGACGACGGAGAGAACGAGAACCCGCCGCGCCGGGCGGCGCGGCGGGCCCAGGTCCGAGGACTACCGCCGGGCGGAGGCCAGTCGGCCGTTCTCGTCCTCACCCTGGTCGTCGTCGTCCGCCCAGCCGTCGCTGCGGTCGCGGTAGAGGGTGAAGCGGTCGTGGAGCACCGGCGTCGGGAGCGGGTTGGCGGCGGTGGCCGGCGCCGAGTGGTAGTAGCTGACGGTGATGGTGGTGCGGCCGCCGGGCACGAGGCCCGGGTCGACGTCGAACACCGCGACGCCGTAGGGGTAGTCGGTGTCCGGGTCGGTGACCGCCGACCAGTGGGCCTTCTCCTTGGCGTCCGGGTCCGCCTTGTAGGTGAGCCGCTGGGTGCGGACGAAGCCCTCGCGCACGCCGTCGGCGCCGGCGGGCAGGTAGACGTCGTCGTGCCCGGCGGTGCCACCGCCGCCCAGGATGAGGTGGACGGTGCCCTCGGAGGTGTCGATCTGCCGCAGGTCGTCGGCGGCGACGGCCGGGGTGAGCAGTCCGCCGGGGGCGGTGCCGCGCACGGGGTGGGTGCGCTCGTAGTCGTGGTCGTGGCCGGCCAGGACGAGGTCGACGGAGTGGCGGTCGAGCAGCGGCAGCAGCTTCTCCCGGATGCCCATGTCGCCGCCGTGGCTGGCGGCCGAGGTGGACATCGCGAACTGGTGCAGGTAGACCACGATCCAGTCCACCGTGCGGCCGGCCCGGGCACGCGACAGCAAGCGGTCCAGCCAGCGGAGTTGGGCGCCCTCGCTGTAGCCGCTGATGTAGACGGACTGCCCGGTGGCCGGGTCGATGCTGGCGTCGTCCTCGACCGCGATCTCGTTGCCGTCCAGGCTGACGAAGAGCACCGAACCGACCTGGAAGCCGTACCAGTTGCCGCGGTGGTCGCGGGCGCCGTTGTCCGGCAGCTCGAAGCGGGTGAGGTACGAGGCGTAGCCGAGGTCGCCGCCGCCGGCCTCGACCTCGTGGTTGCCGGGGGTCGGCATCCACGGTCGGTTGGCGGCCGACTTGGCCATGTTGTTCATGAACGCGTTCCAGGCCTGCGGCTGGAGCTGCGGGTTGTTGTTGGCGTACGCGAGGTCGCCGTTGAGCAGGTGGAACAGCGGGTTGAACTGCTCGACCTGCCGGACGGCGGCGGCACCGTGGACGGACGACTTCTTGAACACGTTGTCGCCGGTGCCGAGGTCGCCGAAGCTGGTGAAGCGGAACGCGGCGCGGCCGCGCGCCGGGGCGGTGCGGAAGGTGCCGCGCACCGGCTGGGCGCCGTCATGCAGCACCTCGTAGACGTAGGTGGTGTCGGGGCGCAGGCCGTCCAGGCGGGCGTGGTGGGTGAAGGTCTCGACCTTGTTGAGGCCGTCGACGTAGCTGCGGCTGCGTGCGTCGACGGTCCGGCCGGCGCCGCCGCGCGGGGTGCCGATCCGGACCCGGGGGCGGCTGACCGAGGCGGCCGTGGCCCAGGAGACGGTCATCTCACGGGAGGGCTCGCCGCCCCACTGGAGGTGGATCTGCTCCGGGCCGGGGGTGCCGGCCACGGCGGGCCGCGTCCACAGCAGGGTGGACGCGGGAAGCGCGGCGAGCGCGCCGGCCGCTGTGCCCGTACGAAGGACCGTTCTACGAGAGGGTCGTGCCACCACTGCCGCCTCCTGGGCTCGGGGAATCGCCCAGGAGGCTCCCAGCCGAACCGCACGGCCGGATCACACCGGGCCGTGCGGACGGCGAACGACAGCTGAACGGCGGATGGCCGGGAACCCTCGGTACACGACCTTCGGGCCGTCGGCGCCCCTTTCCCGGAGAGAGTCTCAGCCGGAGGCCTTCTCCCCGATCAGCCGGGCGGCGAGCAGCCCGGAGGCCGCGGTGAGCACGGCCGCCGCCACGATGGTGGCGCCCAGGCCGAGGGCGTCGGCGAGCACGCCGGCCAGCAGGGCCCCGGCCGCGTAGCCGATGTCACGCCAGAACCGGTAGGTGCCGAGGGCGTTGGCGCGCCGGCTCGGGTGGGCGTGGTCGGAGACGGAGGCGATCAGCGCCGGGTAGACCATCGCGGTACCGAGCCCGAGCAGCACCGCCGAGGCGATGCCGGCCAGCAGCGGCCGGTCGAGCAGCAGCAGGGCCAGGGCCAGGCCGACGGCCTGCACCAGCATGCCCGTGACGATCAGCGGCTTGCGGCCGATCCGGTCGGCGAGGTGGCCGGTGGGGATCTGGCCGAAGCCCCACAGCAGCGGGTACAGGCCCTTGATCAGGCCGATCGCGGCGAGGCCCAGCCCGTGGTCGGTGAACAGCAGTGGGAAGACGCCCCAGGTGAGGCCGTCGTTGAGGTTGTTCACCAGGCCGGCCTGGCTGGCGCCGCGCAGCGAGCGGTCCTTCCAGGAGGTGTGCAGGAAGGTCTGCCACAGGCCGGGCGACTCCCCTGGAGCGGGCTTGGGGTGCTGGGCGAGCTCCAGCGCGACGTGCGCCCCGGTGTCGCGGACGACCAGGGACAGCGCGAGGCCGGCGACGAGGAAGACCACGCCGATCAGCTCGGGCGTCGGCCGCAGCCCGTACGAGGTGGCGAGGTAGCCGGTGATCAGCGCGGTCGCGCCGAGCGAGGCGTAGCCGGCCGCCTCGTTGAGGCCGGTGGCGAGCCCGCGCCGGGCCGGGCCGACCAGGTCGATCTTCATGTTGACGGTCATCGACCAGGTGAGCCCCTGGTTGATGCCGAGCAGCACGTTCGCGGCCACGATCCACCCCCACGAGGGCGCCCAGGCGAGGGCGAAGGGGACGGGGATGCCGACGAGCCAGCCCGCGACGAGCAGCCGCTTGCGGCTGAAGCGCGCGGTCAGCGCGCCGGCGGCGAGGTTGGTCAGGGCCTTGGTGACGCCGAAGGCGATGATGAAGGAGAAGACGGCGAGGTCGCTGGTGAGGCGGAAGACCTCGGAGCCGATCAGCGGCACGGTGGTGCGCTCCAGGCCGACCAGGCCGCCGACGGTGGCGGTGACCACGACCAGAAGGGTGAACTGGAGCCGGTTCTCCCGCAGGCCGAGCCGCACCGGACGGGCCGGTCGAGGCGGGCCATCCGCCTCCCGGTCGGACGCCTCCGGGGTCGCTGTGTTCATCGGTCCTCCTGTGACGACGGGGTGCGGCCGGTGCCTGGTCGCAGCAGTCGGCACCATCCACAATATTCCATGGATTTCTGGAAGATAGCCTCTGAGCTCGGAACCCTTGATCACGTCGACTCCGGTACGCTATTCCATGGAACCTTGGACGATGCGGCCCCACGGCCGGCGAACGGAGGCACCCGCGATGGCCGGGACCGAGGCGAAGGCCCAGCTGTACGACGCGTTCGCCGCCAGCGGCAAGGCCCTGGCCAGCGGAAAGCGCCTGGAGCTGCTCGACCTGCTCGCCCAGGGCGAGCGCACCGTGGACGCCCTGGCCAAGGCCGCCGGACTGAACCTGACCACCGCCTCAGCCCACCTCCAGACGCTCAAGCAGGCCGGCTTCGTCGCCACCCGCCGCGAGGGCGTCCGCATCCACTACCGGCTCTCCGGCCCGGACGTCGGCGAACTGCTCGCCCTGCTCCGCAAGGTCGCCGAGCGCCACCAGGCCGCGGTGCCGCCCGCCCTCGACGCCTACCTGGGAGACGACGGCGCACGGGAGGTCGGCCACGAAGAGCTGCGCACCCGCGCCGAAGCCGGCGACGTGGTGGTGCTGGACGTGCGGCCGGCGGAGGAGTACCTGGCCGGACACATCCCCGGCGCGCTCTCCATCCCGGTCGACGAGCTGACCGAGCGACTGGACGAGCTGCCCCCGGACACCGAGGTGGTCGTCTACTGCCGCGGCGAGTACTGCGTCCTGGCGTACGACGCGGTCCGGCTGCTCACCGCCCACGGACTCCGGGCGGTCCGGCTCAACGACGGCATGCTGGAGTGGCGACTGGCGGACCTCCCGGTGGCCTCCGGGAGCTGAACTCCCATACCAACCCTCACAGTTGACGCTTGATCAGACCAACGGGGAGGGTCACCCACGCCCCCCCCGGGGACACTCCCCGTCGCGGCCGGTCCGGCGACGGCGGTGTGCCCGGGCCGCACCCCGGCCCGTACTCCGGCCGCAGTCCGCCCGCTCGCGCACGGCCCGCGCGTGTGCCGTGCGCCCGGCGCGCGCCACGACCGCCGGGCGGTCCGGTCGGCGCGTGCCGGGGGCCGGTGACGAGGGTGACGGCCGATCGGCCGCGGGCCGCCGGGGTGGTACCGGGCCGCCGCCCGGGTGACCCGTCGGACGTGTCGGCGCCGGATCGCCCGGACCGGCGTGCATGGGTGGGAGTGCGCCGTCCGCGGACGGTGGCAGTCCTGTCCCCCAGCTTGAGAGCCGCCCATGCCTCCCACCGCCCCCCATCTGCGCCGCATCGTCCCGACCGCGCTCTGCGCCCTGACCGTGGCCCTCGCCGCCGCCCCAGCGGCCCACGCCGCGCCACCAGGCCGCGACGGCGGGTCCGACCCCGGAAGGGCGGACGGCGGCTCGTACGACTGGGACCGCGTGGCGGACTGCGAAAGCAGCGGAAACTGGCGCATCAACACCGGCAACGGCTACTTCGGCGGTCTCCAGTTCGACCAGCCCACCTGGCGGGAGAACGGCGGTCTCGACTACGCCGCCCGCGCCGACCTCGCCACCCGCGAGGAGCAGATCGCCGTCGCCGAGCGCCTCGCCGGCCGCCGAGGGCTCTCCCCCTGGCCCGCCTGCGGCGCCCGCGCCGCCCACGGCCAGGGCCACGAGGCCGCCCCGCCTCCCCCGGCCGCTCCGCACCACGCAGACCCCCAGCACGCCGCCCACCACACCGCGGCCGTCTCCGACGAGGACGACGGCACCTGGACCGTCCGGAAGAACGACACCCTGGACGACCTCGCCGAGCGCCTGGACATCGCCGGCGGCTGGCCCGCGCTCTACGACCTCAACCGCGAGACCATCGGCGAGGACCCGAACCTGATCCTGCCCGGCCAGGTCCTCGACCTCCCGTCCTGATCCATCCCTCCCCCACCGCCGCCCACGCCCTCCCAAGCGCGGGCGGCGGTCCGTCGTCCACGCCGGGCAGCCGGGTACCCCGGGCACG
>NZ_JBHUAF010000115.1:0-21717 GCF_042789895.1 Kitasatospora sp. NPDC056783 | reverse complement strand
GTCCGCTCCCTCGGGGAGGCGGGCCGGGCCTCCGGCGTTGGTGATCTTGAGTTTTCAACTATCAGCAGAATTTTGCAGAATACAAAGATTGCCTTATAACTGAGGCATGATCGAGGCCCGCCATCTGCGCGTCCTGCGTGCCGTCGCCCGCACCGGCTCCTTCTCCGCCGCCGCCCGTGAGCTGGGGTGTACGCAGCCCGCCATCAGCCAGCAGATGAAGGCCCTGGAGAAGTCCGTGGACACCCCGCTGGTGGTCCGCTCGGGCCGCGGGATGCAGCTCAGCGAGGCCGGACGGGTCCTGCTCAAGCATGCCACCGGAATCCTGGCCGGGCTCTCCGCCGCCGAGGAGGAGGTGGCGGCGATCGCCGGGCTGCGGGCCGGGCGGGTGCGGCTGGTGTCCTTCCCGACCGCGAGTTCCACCCTGGTGCCGCCCGCGGTCGCCCGCCTGCGGGACAGCCATCCGGGGGTGCGCGTGTCGCTGGTCGAGGCGGAGCCGCCGGAGTCGCTGGCGATGCTGCGCGGCGGCGAGTGCGAGATCGCGCTGGCCTTCCGCTACCCGCAGTCCGACGGCGCGGTCGTGCTCCCGGCGCCCGGCCACGGCACGCCGCGCGAGGCCCGGGCCGAGGCCAACCTGGAGGCGCAGCAGCTGACCGCCGGGACCGACTGGTCCGACCTGGTGGTCACCCCGCTGCTGGACGACCCGATGGTGGGCCTGCTGCCCGCCGCCCACCCGCTGGCCGGGAGGGGCGGGGCGGTGGAGCTGGCCGAGCTGGCGCGGGAGCAGTGGATCGCCGGCTGTCCGCAGTGCCGGGGGCACCTGGTGGAACTCTGCGCCGGCGCGGGCTTCGAGCCGCGGATCGACTTCGCGACGGACGACTACCCGGCGGTGGTCGGCCTGGTGGCGGCCGGACTGGGGGTGGCGGTGCTGCCGCGGCTGGCGCTGCAGTCGGTGCGTCCTGACGGCGTGTCGACGGTGCCGGTGCGGACGGCCTCCGGGGTGCCCGCGGTGCGCCAGGTGGTCGGGCTGACCCTGCCGGACCTGGCGGAGGTGCCGGCCGTCGCGCTGATGCTGGAGCGGCTGGCGGGCTCGGCCGGGGATCGCTGACGGTGGGTGACGGGGGCGCGGTGGCCCGGTGCTCACGGTGAGCGGGGCGAGCCGATCGGACGGCGATCAGGCCGAAGTGCAGCGAAGGAACGTTTCTTCACCGCGCTCATGGAGACGGGGCTAGCGCCGGGCGACCGCCGGCGGGGTCAGCGGGACCTCGACCAGCCGGTGCCGCGAGCGCCCCAGCATCTCCTCGCGCTCGTCCTCGGTCATCCCGCCCCAGACGCCGTACGGCTCCCGCACCGCCAGCGCGTGCGCCGCGCACTCGGCGATCACCGGGCAGCGCATGCAGACCTCCTTGGCGCTGGCCTCGCGCGAACTGCGCGCGGCCCCGCGCTCGCCCTCGGGGTGGAAGAAGAGCGAGCTGTCCACACCACGGCAGGCCGCGGAGAGCTGCCAGTCCCAGAGGTCCGCGTTGGGGCCGGGGAGGCGGGAGAAATCTGCCATGGCTCATTCCCTTCAGAGGCTGTCGGCCGTGGGCCGGGCGTTCGGCGGGGACTGCTGCCGAGCGGAGCGGCGGGGCTTCGATGCACTGGTGTGGACACCTGGAAATATGACTTAAGGCAACTCCATGGACAAGTCACCCACACACTGGCACAACAGTCAATGACCATACGAAAGCGATAAAAAAGGGCATAGTGGGCGCGGGCTCCGGGCGGGCGCGGGTGTGGCAAACGGGTGGCCGCCGGGGCGCGCGCCGCGCCGAATCGGTGTGCGGGTCGTGCGCCGACCGCGCGCGAGCTGCGCAAAAGTGCGGCGTGTGCACCGCGATGCGGCTGATCGGTAATGGGTTGGCCACGTACAGTGGTGGAGATGGCCCTGAAGGCCGTAACTCATTCGAGTGACGGTCGTTGGAAGTGCGGAGGCGGTTAGCGGGCGCCGGACGTCGGGAACGATCGCGGGCAAGTTGGGGCGATCAGGACGGAGTCTGTCGCCGATCGGCCGTGTCGGAGAGGTTCGTACCAGCCAGGAGGCTCAACGTGACGCGGATCAGCTGCGGAGGACGACGGTCATGACTTCCGTTCTCGTTTGCGACGATTCCCCGCTCGCCCGCGAGGCGCTTCGCCGCGCGGTCGCGACCGTACCCGGTGTGGACCGGGTCACCACCGCGACGAACGGGGAGGAGGTCCTCCGCCGCTGGGTGGCCGACCGCTCCGATCTCGTTCTGATGGACGTCCGGATGCCCGGCCTCGGCGGGGTCGAGACGGTCCGGCGGCTGCTGTCCGCCGACCCGGGCGCGCGGATCATCATGCTCACCGTCGCCGAGGACCTCGACGGTGTCGCGCTGGCGGTGGCCGCGGGCGCCCGCGGCTACCTGCACAAGGACGCCTCGCGCGCCGAACTGCGGGCCACCGTCACCCAGGCCCTCGCCGACCCGACCTGGCGGCTCGCCCCGCGCCGGCTGCGCAGCCCCGACATGGGTGCGGCGCCGACGTTGACGGCGCGTGAGATCCAGGTGCTGGAGGGCATGAGCCACGGCCGCAGCAACGCCGAGATCGGGCGCGAGCTGTTCCTGTCCGAGGACACCGTCAAGACCCACGCCCGACGGCTGTTCAAGAAGCTCGGGGCCTCCGACCGGGCGCACGCGGTGGCGCTGGGCTTCCGCTGGGGCCTGGTCCGCTGACCATCGCCGGCGCCGCCGGCTGCGGCGCGCCGTCGGGGGTTCCCGGAACGGGCGCCGCACGGGCGTGTGACGTTACGGTCCCGAGGTTGCACCATGGAGGAGTGGAGCACCTCGGGGACCAGCGGACAGGCACTGCGGCGAACCACGCAGCCGCAGGACACTCGGCGGACGGCGCGACGGACGGGACCACCACCGACGGCGGCGGGGCGGGAGGCGGCACGGTGCAGGAGGGGCCGGTGGTGCGCGGCGCGCCGTACGGTGCCGCAGCGCATAACGTTCCGGTGCACAACTCCGGACGCGGTGCCGCGTTTTCCCGCGCGACCAGGCACCATGGACCGATGCGCGACGACGTCGCCGGTGCGGCCGGCCAGGTGGACCCGGTGGAGGCCGAGCCCTCCGGTCCGGGCCACGACCCGTCGTACGCCGATCCCGGCGGCTCCGCCCCGGCCGGGCCGGGAAGGCCTCCGGTGCTCGGCACGGGCGGCTCGCCGCTGGTGGGCGAGCTGGTCGCGGCCGCGGTGCGCGGCGAGGGCCCGGCGATCGACGCGCTGCTCGCCTACGTCCACCCGCTGGCGCTGCGCTACTGCCGCGCCAAACTGGCCCGGCTGCCCGGCGGGGCCCGGCACCACGTGGACGACGTCGCGCAGGAGGTCTGCGTCGCGGTGCTCTGCGCGCTGCCCCGGTACAAGGACCAGGGGCGTCCGTTCGAGGCCTTCGTGTACGGGATCGCCGCGCACAAGATCGCCGATCTCCAGCGGGCCGCGATGCGCGGGCCCGGTTCGACCGTCGTGCCGCAGGACGACCTGCCGGAGGTGCCGGACGAGGCGCTCGGCCCGGAGGAGCGGGCACTGCTGAGCAGCGACGCGGCCTGGGCGAAGGAACTGCTCTCCAACCTGCCGGCCCGTCAGCGCGAGCTGGTGCTGCTGCGGGTGGCCGCCGGGCTGTCGGCGGAGGAGACGGGCGAGGTGCTCGGGATGTCACCCGGTGCCGTCCGGGTCGCCCAGCACCGGGCGCTCAGTCGGCTGCGGGCGCTCGCGGAGGAGTCCTCCTGATCCACGCCCTCCCGCCGTCGGCCACGGGAATGGCCCATGGGGAGGGGGTGTTGTCAAGGGCACACGAGGACACATTCGCGGTGCCAGTACCATGGGGTATCGGCGCCTGGGCGGGTTGCCAAAGTTTGACGGGTGCGCGCGGGGTTCCCTTGGAGGATCCTCCCATCGCGCCCGGCTTCGGCGGTCTGCGCGAGTGAGCGATGAATGCGCCCCCACCCTCAGGGCTCAGGGCGTGAGCGGATTAGGCCGGCCACGGAAGGTACCCCCCAAATGTCTTACAACGCCGCAGGCGTACCCGAGAAGTTCGCGATGCTCGGGCTCACGTACGACGACGTCCTGCTGCTGCCCGGGGCCTCCGAGGTGCTGCCGAACCAGGTGGACACCTCCTCCCGGGTCTCCCGGAACGTCCGCGTCAACATCCCGCTGCTCTCCGCGGCGATGGACAAGGTGACCGAGTCGCGGATGGCCATCGCGATGGCCCGCCAGGGCGGCGTGGGCGTGCTGCACCGCAACCTGTCGGTCGAGGACCAGGCCAACCAGGTCGACCTGGTGAAGCGCTCCGAGTCCGGCATGGTCACCGACCCGATCACCGTCGGCCCGGAGACCACCCTGGCCGAGGCCGACGCGCTGTGCGCCAAGTTCCGCATCTCCGGCGTGCCGATCGCCGACGAGGCGGGCAAGCTGCTCGGCATCGTCACCAACCGCGACATGGCCTTCGAGTCGGACCGCAGCCGCCAGGTCCGCGAGATCATGACCCCGATGCCGCTGATCACCGGCAAGGTCGGCATCTCGGGCGTGGACGCGATGGCGCTGCTGCGCCGCCACAAGATCGAGAAGCTGCCGCTGGTCGACGACGAGGGCCGGATCAAGGGCCTGATCACCGTCAAGGACTTCGTCAAGGCCGAGCAGTACCCGAACGCCGCCAAGGACGCCGAGGGCCGGCTGCTGGTCGGCGCCGCCGTCGGCGCCAGCGCCGAGGCGTTCGACCGGGCCCAGGCCCTGGTCGAGGCCGGTGCGGACTTCCTGGTGGTGGACACCTCGCACGGCCACAGCCACAACGCGCTGGCCTGGATCGCGAAGATCAAGTCGGCCGTCAAGATCGACGTGGTCGGCGGCAACGTGGCCACCCGGGACGGCGCCCAGGCGCTGATCGACGCCGGCGTGGACGGCGTCAAGGTCGGCGTCGGCCCCGGCTCCATCTGCACCACCCGCGTGGTCGCCGGCATCGGCGTCCCGCAGATCACCGCCATCTACGAGGCCGCGGTGGCCTGCCAGGCGGCCGGCGTGCCGGTCATCGGCGACGGTGGCCTCCAGTACTCGGGCGACATCGGCAAGGCGCTGGCCGCCGGTGCCGACACCGTGATGCTGGGCTCGCTGCTGGCCGGCTGCGAGGAGTCCCCGGGCGAGCTGATGTTCATCAACGGCAAGCAGTTCAAGTCCTACCGCGGCATGGGCTCGCTGGGCGCCATGCAGTCCCGCGGCCAGGGCCGCTCGTACTCCAAGGACCGCTACTTCCAGGCCGAGGTGGCCTCGGACGACAAGCTCGTCCCCGAGGGCATCGAGGGCCAGGTGCCCTACCGCGGCCCGCTGTCGGCCGTGCTGCACCAGCTGGTGGGCGGTCTGCGCCAGACCATGGGCTACGTCGGCGCCGCCACCGTCGCCGAGATGGAGAGCAAGGGCCGTTTCGTCCGGATCACCTCGGCGGGCCTCAAGGAGAGCCACCCGCACGACATCCAGATGACCGTCGAGGCGCCGAACTACTCGTCCCGATGACCCGATGAACGCCGAAGGGCCCGCCGTCGCGGGCCCTTCGCGCATGTCGGGGCCGTGGGCCGTCGGGGCGGGACCCGCACGGGTACGGGATACTGGTGCGGCCGGGGTGACCCGGCAGGCATGAGCAACAAAGCAGAAGGGCTCGAAGTGACTGAGATCGAGATCGGGCGAGGCAAGCGCGGCCGCCGGGCGTACGCCTTCGACGACATCGCCGTCGTCCCCAGCCGTCGTACGCGCGACCCGAAGGAGGTCTCGATCGCCTGGCAGATCGACGCCTACCGCTTCGAGCTGCCGTTCCTGGCCGCCCCGATGGACAGCGTGGTCTCGCCGCAGCAGGCCATCGCGATCGGCCGCCTCGGCGGTCTGGGCGTGCTGAACCTCGAAGGCCTGTGGACCCGCTACGAGGACCCGCAGCCGCTGCTGGACGAGATCGCCGCGATCACCGACGAGTCCACCGCGACCCGCCGGCTCCAGGAGATCTACGCGGCCCCGATCCGTGCCGAGCTGATCAAGCAGCGCATCCAGGAGGTGCGCGACTCCGGCGTGGTCACCGCCGCCGCGCTGTCGCCGCAGCGCACCGCCGAGTTCTCCAAGGCCGTGGTGGACGCCGGCGTCGACGTCTTCGTCATCCGCGGCACCACCGTCTCGGCCGAGCACGTCTCCAGCGCCGCCGAGCCGCTCAACCTCAAGCAGTTCATCTACGAGCTGGACGTCCCGGTGATCGTCGGCGGCTGCGCCACGTACACCGCGGCCCTGCACCTGATGCGGACCGGCGCGGCCGGCGTGCTGGTCGGCTTCGGCGGCGGCGCGGCCCACACCACCCGCAACGTCCTGGGCATCCAGGTGCCGATGGCGACCGCGGTGGCGGACGTGGCGGCGGCCCGCCGGGACTACATGGACGAGTCCGGCGGCCGCTACGTGCACGTGATCGCGGACGGCGGTGTCGGCTACAGCGGCGACATCCCGAAGGCGGTCGCCTGCGGCGCCGACGCGGTGATGATCGGTGCGGCGCTGGCCCGGGCGACCGACGCCCCGGGCAAGGGCTTCCACTGGGGCATGGAGGCCGTCCACGAGGAGCTGCCGCGCGGCAAGCGGGTGGACCTCGGCACGGTCGGCACCACCGAGGAGATCCTGACCGGTCCGTCGCACACCCCGGACGGGACCATGAACCTGTTCGGCGCGCTGCGGCGGGCGATGGCCACCACCGGCTACACGGAGCTCAAGGAGTTCCAGCGGGTCGAGGTCACCGTCAACCCGGCGCTCGACCACCGCTGAGGTCCGTGACGACGGAGGCCCCTGCCGGACGGCGGGGGCCTTCGGGCTTTCCGGGGGAGGAGCGGCCCCGCCGGGTCCGGGGTCAACCGCGGTCGGCGCTGCGGCGGGTGAGGAGGAATCCGCCGATCAGGGCGATGGCGTAGAAGGCGGCGTCGAGGGGCCGCAGGTCGGCGCGCCAGGCGGCGACGGTGTCGTGCAGGAGGCCGTCGGGGCCGGGGCCGTCGGCGTGCACCCGGCGGAGGTGTTCCACCAGCTGGCCGAGGAACAGGGCTCCGGCCGCGAGGAGGGCGCCGAGCGGCGGTAGTAAGCGGCCCTGGCCGCCGAGCCGGCCGAGCGGGAGGGCGACCATGCCGGCCGGGGCGATGGCCAGCCAGCCGAGGCTGTCGGCCGCCCGCAGCGGGGCACTGCCGTACGCCAGGCCGCCGAGCAGCATGGCGAACAGGGCCAGCGCCACGGCCGGCGCGGTGCGGCGGCGGGGGGTGGCCCGCGGCGCGGGCTCGGCGGGCTCGAAGCCGGCCACCGGGGCACCGGGCATGCCGGGGGCCACGTAGCCCTCGGGGGAGGCCGGGGCCGGTGCGACCGAGTAGTGCTGGGCGGTGTGCGGCCGGGCCGACGGGCCGTCAGTGCCCGGTGCGGGTGCGGTCATGGACGTCGTATCCCCCCGGGAAGACGATGAGCTGCCGAACGGTAGCAGTGGCCCGGACAGATCTTGGCGAGTTTTCGATCACAGATAGGGCACGGAGCGCCGCAACCGTTCCGGTTAGTCCCGGCTCGGTGCGGGGGGCGGGTGGTCGAGGGGCCTCCGGACAGGGGATGATGGAGGCTTGGGCGTTCGGACCCAGATCGGGCCGACGCGCCGTCATCACGACCGCCGGCAGCACATGGGGGAACGTTCCGAATGACCCAGGCGAAGGGTTCCACCGGCCGCCTCCTGGCCGGCCGCTACCGCCTGAACGGCGTGCTCGGGCGCGGCGGCATGGGCACGGTCTGGCGCGCCGAGGACGAGATGCTGGGCCGGACCGTCGCGGTCAAGGAACTGCGGATGAACGCCAGCGTCGACGAGGAGGAGAAGCACCGGCTGATCACCCGGACGCTGCGCGAGGCCAAGGCGACCGCGCGGATCCGGCACAACTCGGCGGTGACGGTCTTCGACGTGGTCGACGAGGACGACCGGCCGTGGATCGTGATGGAGCTGGTCGAGTCCCGCTCGCTGGCCGACGTGGTGCGCGAGGACGGCCCGCTGGAGCCCGCCCGGGCGGCGGAGATCGCGCTGGACGTGCTGGGCGTGCTCAGCGCGGCGCACGCGCTGGGCATCCTGCACCGGGACGTCAAGCCCTCCAACGTGCTCATCGGCGACGACGGCCGGGTGGTGCTCACCGACTTCGGCATCGCCAGCGTGGAGGGCGACGCCTCGGTCACCTCCACCGGGATGCTGGTCGGCGCGCCCTCGTACATCTCGCCGGAGCGGGCCCGCGGGCAGAAGCCCGGGCCGCCGGCCGACCTGTGGTCGCTGGGCGGCACGCTGTACGCGATGGTCGAGGGACGGCCGCCGTACGACCGGGGCTCGGCCCTGGCCACGCTGACCGCGGTGATGACCGAGGACCTGGCCTCCCCGGTGAACGCCGGGCCGCTGCTGCCGGTGATCGAGGGGCTGCTGGCGAAGGACCCGGCGGAGCGGCTGGACGCCTCGCAGACCCGGTCGATGCTCAAGCGGGTGGTCGCGGAGGCGACCGCGCGGGCCGAGTCGACCACCGAGCACGCGGTGCCGGTGAAGCCGGTGAAGCCGGCGAAGAAGGCGGCCGAGGACCCGGAGCCGGTCGCGGAGCCCTCGCCGGCGGAGTCCGGGCGGACGGAGCCGGCGAAGACGCCGGAGCCGTCGAAGCGGCCGGAGGACGGCCGCAAGCGGTCCGTGGGCGGGCTGCTGGGGACGGTCCGGGTGGGCAGCCGGGCGCAGGGCGAGGAGCCCGCGAAGGAGCCTCCCGCCGAGCCGGCGGCGGAGCCGATCCGGCCGGTGACCAGCGAGTGGAGGATGGGCGCGACCCAGGCGGCCGGGGCCGACCCGCGCACCGGCCGGCGGCGGCTGGCCATCGCGACCGTGATCGTGGTGCTGCTGCTGATCGCGGGCGTGGTCGCGGTGATCCAGGCGGTCGGCAACGGGGACGACGGCTCGAACGCCGGGGCCGGCCTGAGCGTGGACGCCACCACCCCGGTGGTGGCGACCACGGACCCGGTGTCCGGCGGGAGCGCGGAGGCCCCGGCGAGCGCGCCCGTGCCGGAGCCGACCCAGGCCGGGCCCACGCCGGCCGGGCCGGCGCCGACGGGCGAGCAGACCCCCGCCCTGCCGGACGCCCCCGCGCAGACCGCCACCGAGCCCGCCGCGCCGGTGCCGGCGCCGCCCGCACCGGCCGGGGCGGTGCCGGCCGGGTACCACGAGTACAAGGACCCGAGCGGCTTCTCGGCCGTGCTGCCGGACGGTCTGCAGCCGACCGCGTCGGAGGCCACCAAGCGGATCTTCAAGAACGCGGCCGACGGCAGTCAGCTGCGGATCGAGTGGACCACCTCGCCCAAGGGGAGCGCGGTCGCGGACTGGGAGGAGTCCGAACCCGGGCTGCGCGCCCAGGTCTCCAACTACCAGCGGGTGAACCTGGCGGCGATCACCTACCGGCAGTGGAGCAACGCGGCGGACTGGGAGTGGACCAGCGGCACGCCCCGGACCCACTCGCTCAACCGCGGCTTCGTGACCGGGACCCCGGCCAAGTACGGGTACTCGATCTACTGGATCGTCCCGGACGCCGAGTGGGCCGCGCACGCCCCGGTCCGGGACGTCGTCTTCGGCAGCTTCCAGCCCGCGCCCTGACGTGCGGGGGCGACGGGTTCAGCCGATCAGGCGCTGCTTGGCGCGGGTGAACTCGTCCTCGGTGAGCGCGCCGGAGGTGCGCAGGGCGGCCAACCGCTCCAGCTGGCCGATCAGTTGCTCGCCGGAGCCGGAGCCGGAGCCGATGGCGGCCTCGGCCGGGGCGGTGGCGGGTCCGGGCGTCCCGGCCTCGCGGGCGGCCCGGGCGGCGGCCCGGAGCTGCTCGGCGAAGAACTCGGCCTTGACCACGTCCTCGAAGCGGTGCGCGCCGGTCAGCGCCACCACCAGGAGCACTTCGCCGTTGAGCTTGGTGCGGGTCACGGTGGCGTCGGTGACGGCGGCGAGCGGAACCGGTACCGGCGGCTTCCCGTCCTTCAGGAAGAGCAGCCGGTGGGTGGTCAGCACGAGCACGCCCTTGCGGAAGTGGTCGGGGTGACGACCGGCGGTGGAGGCGACCGGCTCCTCGCCGTCGAGCACGGTCGCCCGGACGGTGCGGACGGCCTCGGCCTGGTTTGCTTTGCCGTGGTTTCCTGCCGCGTCGAGGGCGGTGTCGATCAGATCGGTCCAGTCCATGGGACCGAGCCTAAGGGAGCCGCTCAGTAGGCTGCTCGGCGAGCGAGAGGAACTGGCATGCGAGGCGGCCCGGGGCAGTTGCTGGCGGGGCGGTACCGGCTGACGGACCGTCCCGAACCGCTGCGCGCCCAGGCGGTGGACGAGCGGACCGGTGAATCGGTGCTGCTGAGCGCCCTGGAGCTACCGGGGCTGCTGACGACGGGCCAGGACCCGGAGGAGGCCGCGGCGGCGCAGGCGGACCGGCTGGTGCGCCGGGTGGCGGCGGTCGGTTCGGCCGCGCCGGCCGCCCACCCGCGGCTGTTGCGCGGGGTCGGCGCGTTCGTCGAGGGCGAGTTGCTGTGGACGGTGGAGGAGCGGCCGGCCGGGCGGACGGTGGCCGAGCTGCTCGCCGAGGGGCCGCTGCCGCCGTACCGGGCGGCCGAGTTGGCGGCGGACCTGGCCGGTGCGCTGCGGGCGCTGCACGCGGCCGGACTCACCCACGGCAACCTGACCGCGGAGTCGGTGCTGGTCTGCGAGGACGGCGCGGCGATGCTCGGCGGGCTGCTCGCCGGGGTGGCGCAGGAGGCGCTGGCCGAGGACCTCGGCGGGCCGGCCGGGCGGCGCCGGTACGAGGTGCGGGCCACCCTGGTCGGCCCGGTGGCGGAGCGCTGGCCGCTGGACGGCGGCCCGGCGGGCGACTGCTGGGCGCTCGGGGCGCTGGCGCATCGGCTGGTCACCGGCCGCTCGCCGTACCCGGAGCGGGACGTGCCGGAGCTGGTGACGGCCGTCCGGGACGGGCGACGCGAGCCCGCGGTGGTGTGCGGGCCGCTCGCGCCGCTGGTGGAGCGTCTGCTGCAGCCCGATCCGGTGCGGCGGCCGACGGCGGAGGCGGTGCGCGGGGAGCTGGCGGAGCTGCTGGCGGGGGCACCGGAGCCGGTCGACGAGGAGCGGCTGGAGTACGTCCGGAACACCGAGGGGCCGGAGGCGCCGGGGAGGGTGCGCGGGCGCGGCCGCGGGGCGGTGCGTCCCCGTGCGGGAAGGAGTGCCCGAAAGGGCGGGGACGGCGGGGACTTCGGGGCGGGGAAGGCGGCGAAACCGCCGCGGATACCCCCCGCCCTATTGGGTCCGCTACTGGTGGGCGGAGTGTTTGTGCTGCTCGTGTCGGGAATTGCCGCAGTGGTGCTGTTCGCGGGCTGACGGCCCGTGCGGATTCCGGTCTTCAGGTCCAGGGGGTGGGCGTGATTACCGGGGGCGGCAAGGTGCGCCTAATGTGTGCGTGGGATTTGTTCGAACAGTGGTCTGCACCAGGCCCTCCGTCACGGTGGCGGCAGGCGGAATGTGTGGGGGAGCGGGCGCAGATGGGCGTGCAGGACGGGCCGGAGGCGGCCGAGGCGGAGCGGTTGCTGGCCGGGCGGTACGAGCTCGGCGAGCGGCTCGGCCGGGGCGGCATGGGCACGGTCTGGCGGGCCTGGGACCGGATGCTCGACCGCGAGGTCGCGGTCAAGGAGCTGACCGTCAACCACCTGCCCGAGGAGGACCTGCAGATCCTGCACACCCGGATGAAGCGCGAGGCCAGCGCGGCCGCGCGGATCAAGCACCCCGGCGTGATCACCGTGCACGACGTGCTGGAGCAGGACGGCCGGCCGTGGATCGTGATGGAGCTGGTCGACGGCCGCTCGCTGGCCGACGTGATCAGCCAGGACGGCACCCTGCAGCCGCGCGCCGCCGCCGAGGTCGGCGGCCAGGTGCTGGCCGCGCTGCACCGCGGCCATCAGCTGGGCGTGCTGCACCGGGACGTGAAGCCCGCCAACGTGCTGCTGGAGCGGGGCACCGGACGGGTGGTGCTGCTGGACTTCGGGATCGCCAAGTACGAGGGCTCGACCGAGCTGACCCGGCCGGGCGACCTGGTCGGCTCGCCGGACTACCTGGCACCGGAGCGCGCCCAGGGCGAGCGGCCCGGGCCGGCCTCCGACCTGTGGGGCCTCGGGGCGACGCTGTACGCGGCGGTCGAGGGCCAGTCGCCGTTCCGCCGGGACTCGCCGATCACCACGCTCGCCGCGGTGGTGGACGAGCCGCTGCCGGAGCCGCGGCGGGCCGGGCCGCTGGGGCCGGTGCTGTCCGCGCTGATGGCGAAGGACCCGGCCGAGCGGCCGACCGCGGACGAGGCGGCCCGGATGCTGGCCGAGGTGCGGGCCGGGCACACGATGGGCCTCAAGACGGTCGCGCCGGTGCGCATGCCCACCCAGTCGGTGCCGGTGGTGGACCGCAGCGAGGCTCCCGAGGAGGCCGCCGCGGAGCCGGCCTCGGGGGCCGAGGAGCCGACCGAGCCGCAGGCGTCCGCGGCCGTTCCCGCCGTCCAGGACACCTCCGGGGGCGCTCGGACCACCGCCCAGGCGCCCACCGAGCCGGTCGCGCCGGTGGCGCACCCCGTCACGCCCGCGCGCGGACCGGCCAAGCGCCGCAACCTGCTGAAGATCGTCGGCATCGCGGCGGCCGTCGGCCTGCTGGCCGCCGCGGGCACCTTCTTCGCCACCCGGAGCGCGGTGCACAACGGCGGCGGCGCCATCGACGACCCGATACCGACCGGATCCGCCGAGACCACCGGACCGGCGCCCACCGGCGAGCCCTCCGGCGACGCCGGTGCCGCGGCGCCGCCGCCCAGCGGCTACCGCTGGGTCGACGACCCGGCCGGCTTCCGCTTCCCGCTGCCCACCGGGACCCCGCCCTGGCAGCGGATCAGCTCCGGGGACAACCAGATCTTCTACACCCCCGACAACAAGCAGCACTACCTCCAGTTCGCCGTCACCGTCGGCCAGTCGGTCAAGCCGCTGGAGCACATGCGGCAGATGGAGACCACCGTCTCCAAGTCCCTCAAGGACTACAAGCAGCACCGGATGGCCGGCACGGCGGTGAAGGGCCAGGAGGCGGCGGTCTGGGAGTTCAGCTACCTGGCCAAGGAGGGCGGTCGCCGGCGCGCGATCGAGACCGAGTTCATCGGCCAGGACGGCACCAGCTACGCGATCTACTCGTCCAGCCCGGAGAAGGGCAACGAGTGGAACGAGGCCGAGCAGCGCTTCTACGCGGTGCTCAACAACTTCGCGCCGACCCGCTGACGGACGCCCGCGCTCGCGGGCGCGAGTCCGCTTTCACCCGACTGCGGCAGATTCTTGTTACCGACGGGTACCGGACCGGCCGCCGAACGCCTAGGCTGCGCCGTATGTCGGACCTCACAGCAGACGCAGTGGCCACCGGACACCCCGGCGCCGGCAACCCGGCCGCCCCCGGCGGCGGGCGGACCGTCGCGACGGCCGTCCCGCCGTCCCTGGTCGCCAGGCTGGTCGCCGGTGTCACCGCCACCGGTGAGCCCGACCTGGTGGAGACCGTCGCCCCGCTGACCGGTGAACGGCTGGCCAGCCTCCCGCAGTCCACCCCGGCCGACGTCGAGGTCGCCTTCCAGCTGGCCCGCCGCGCCCAGCCGGCCTGGGCCGCGCTGCCGGTGCGCCGTCGCGCCGCCGTCCTGCTGCGCTTCCACGACCTGCTGCTCAAGCGGCAGGACGAGGTGCTGGACGTCATCCAGGCGGAGACCGGCAAGGCCCGGCTGCACGCCTTCGAGGAGGTGGCGGCCGTCGCCATGGCCGCCCGGCACTACGGGCGGGCCGCGCACGGGTACCTCAGGGACAAGCGGCGCGGCGGCGCGCTGCCGGTGCTCACCCACGCCGTCGAGGCCCGCCGGCCCAAGGGCGTGATCGGCCACATCTCGCCGTGGAACTACCCGCTGGAGCTGTCCGTCGGCGACGCCCTGCCCGCCTTCGTGGCCGGCAACGCGGTGGTCAACAAGCCCGACACCCAGACCGCGCTGACCGCGCTGTGGGCCCGGGACCTGCTGGTCGAGGCCGGACTGCCGGCCGACCTGTGGCAGGTCGTGATCGGCGACGGCCCGGTGATCGGCCCCGCCGTGGTGGAGCACGCCGACTACGTCTCGTTCACCGGCTCCACCCGCACCGGCCGCGACGTCGCCCAGCGGGCCGCCGCCCGGCTGATCGGCGCCTCGCTCGAACTCGGCGGCAAGAACGCCATGCTGGTGCTCGCCGACGCCGACCTCGACGCGGCCGCCGAGGGTGCCGTCCGGGCCTGCTTCTCCTCCGCCGGACAGCTGTGCATCTCGATCGAGCGGCTGCTGGTGCACCGCTCGGTGGCCGACGAGTTCCTGGAGCGCTTCGCCGCCCGCACCCGGGCGCTCCGCCTCGGCGGCGGCCTCGCCTACGGCGCCGACATGGGCTCGCTGGTCTCCGTCCGCCAGCTGGAGACCACCGGCCGGCACGTCGAGGAGGCGGTCAAGGCGGGCGCCACCGTGGTGGCCGGCGGGCGCGCCCGGCCGGACCTCGGCCCGTTCTTCTACGAGCCGACCATCCTGGACGGCGTCACCCCGGAGATGGCGGTCTGTGCCGAGGAGACCTTCGGCCCGGTCGTCTCCGTCTACCGCTTCGACACCGAGGAGGAGGCGGTGGCCGCCGCCAACTCCACGCCGTACGGCCTGAACTCCAGCGTCTGGACCAGGGACCAGCGGCGCGGCCGGACGGTGGCGGCCCGGCTGCGCACCGGCACGGTCAACGTCAACGAGGCGTACGCCGCCACCTACGGTTCGGTCGGCGCGCCGATGGGCGGCATGGGCGACTCCGGGCTGGGCCGGCGGCACGGGGCCGAGGGCATCCTGCGCTTCACCGAGGCGCAGACCATCGCGACCCAGCGGCTGATGCCGATCGCGCCCTCGTTCGGCCTGGACGACAAGCAGTTCGCCGCCCTGATGACCGGCGGGCTGCGGGCGCTCAAGGCGCTGCGCTTCAAGTAGGTCCCGGCCGGCCGGTCCCACGGCTCGGAGCCCCGGGCCGGACCCCGGCGGCACGCGGGGCCCCGCCCTCCGGCGGGGCCCGACTCGCGGTACCCACAGGCAGGTTCATCCGGCGAAGGAGCGGTGGCAGATGGCGGAGTCCGACGGCGCGGCGGAGTTCGACTACGACGTGGTGGTGGTCGGGTCCGGATTCGGCGGTTCGGTCGCGGCCCTGCGGCTGACCGAGAAGGGCTACCGGGTCGCCGTCCTGGAGGCCGGGCGGCGCTTCGAACGGGACGAACTGCCCCGGAACTCCTGGGACCTGTCGAACTACCTGTGGGCGCCGCGGCTCGGGCTGTACGGCATCCAGCGCATCCACCTGCTGGCCAACGTGCTGATCCTGGCCGGCGCCGGGGTCGGCGGCGGTTCGCTGAACTACGCCAACACCCTGTACGTGCCGCCGAAGGCCTTCTTCGAGGACCGGCAGTGGCGCCACATCACCGACTGGCAGCAGGAGTTGGCGCCGTTCTACGACCAGGCGCAGCGGATGCTCGGGGTCCGGCTCAACCCGACCGTCACCCCCTCCGACGTCCACCTCAAGGCGGCCGCCGAGCGGATGGGCGTCGGAGACACCTTCCACATGGCGCCGGTCGGGGTCTTCTTCGGGGACGGCGAGGACACCGACGGCACGGCCGGGGGCGCGCCCGGCGAGGAGGTCGCCGACCCGTACTTCGGCGGCGCCGGCCCGGCCCGCAAGGCCTGCGTGGAGTGCGGCGAGTGCATGACCGGCTGCCGGCACGGCGCCAAGAACACGCTCACCGAGAACTACCTGCACCTGGCCGAGGCGGGGGGCGCGGAGATCCACCCGCTCACCACCGTCGCCCGGATCCGGGAGGCCGGCGGCGGCTACGCCGTGGACGTGCGCCGCACCGACTCCCGGTCGAGGACCGACCGGGTCAAGGCGGGCGCGCGGACCATCACCGCCGCCCGGGTGGTCGTCGCGGCCGGCACCTACGGCACCCAGTCGCTGCTGCACCGGATGCGGGACGCCGGCCACCTGCCCCGGATCTCGGCCCGGCTGGGCGAGCTGACCCGCACCAACTCCGAGGCGCTGGTCGGCGCGCAGACCACCGACCGGCGCTACGGCACCCGGGCGGACTTCACCAAGGGCGTGGCGATCACCTCCTCGATCCACCCGGACGCCAACACCCACATCGAGCCGGTCCGCTACGGCAAGGGCTCCAACGCGATGGGCGCGCTGTCCATCGCTCAGGTCAAGGGCGGCGGCAAGGGCCCGCGCTGGCTGCGCTACCTGGGCACCTCGGCGATCCACCCGGTGAACTTCGTCCGCTCGATGAACCAGCACCGCTGGTCCGAGAAGACGATCATCGGCCTGGTGATGCAGTCGCTGGACAACTCGATCACCGTCTCGCTGAAGAAGGGCCCGCTGGGCAAGCCGCGGCTCACCTCCGCCCAGGGCCACGGCGCCCCCAACCCGACCTGGATCCCGGCCGCGGAGAAGGGAGCCCAGGCGCTGGCCGACGAGATCAACGGCTTCGCGGGCAGCACCGTCGGCGAGATCTTCGACATCCCGATGACGGCGCACTTCCTCGGCGGCTGCCCGATCGGCGACGCCCCCGAGACCGGGGTGGTGGACCCGTACCACCGGCTGTACGGGTACCCCGGGATCAGCGTGGTGGACGGCTCGGCCGTCTCGGCCAACCTGGGCGTCAACCCCTCGCTCACCATCACCGCGCAGGCCGAGCGCGCCATGTCGATGTGGCCGAACAAGGGGGAGGCGGACCGGCGCCCGGCGCAGGACGAGGGGTACCGGCGGGTCGCGGCGGTGGCGCCGGTGCGGCCGGCCGTGCCGGAAGGCGCGTTCGGCGCGCTCCGGCTGCCGCTGCTGCCGGTCCCGGAGGTCCCGAAGAAGCGCGGCTGAGCCCGGCCGACCGGCCGATCCGGTGGCCCCGGTTCCCGGTTGACAGCCGTTCGATCCGATGGGATAAACGGGCTCCCTGGGCGCCAGGGACTCGTCGAGCGGGGGGAACGCGGGCATGGCCGACTGCACGTCGTGCGGGGAGACTCCGGAGGAGGGAGCGGCGGCCTGCGGTTCGTGCGGGCGGCCGCTGACCCCGCCGCCTCCGCTGCCTCCGCCGCCGTCGGCTCCGCCCGGGCACCTGCCGCCTCCGCCGCCGTCCGCTCCGCCCGGGCACCTGCCGCCGCCCGGCCCGGGCCACCCGCCCGTCGCCGGGCCGCCCGCGGTGGGCGACTGGGGCGGCGGGAAGCCGTACGCCCCGTCGGCCGGGCCCTCGCCGGTGATGCGCTGGCTGACCGGATCGGACTGGCGCCCGGCGCTCCGGGCCGCGGTCGCCCCGACTGCCGTGCTGCTCCTGACGGCGCTGATCACGGCCGTCCCGAGCGACTACGACTACGACACGTTCGTCGCCTCACCCGGCTTCGGCGACCGTTTCGGCACGGCGCTGGCGATGACGCTGAACGCGTTCGGCGCGCCGTTCCGGCTGGTCGGGCACTCGATGTCCAGGCTCGGCAGCCAGGCCGACCTGGAGCTGGCGTTCCGGGTGCTGCCGATGACCGTCACCCTGCTCTGGTCGCTGGCGCTCTGGCTCGGCCTGCGGGCCGGGGTCCGTCGGCGCAAGGCGGCCGGCGCCCAGCTGACCCGGGCCCAGGCCGGTGGCGAGGCGCTGCGCACCGCCGTGGTGCTGGCGGGGGTGGCGCTGCTGCTCGGACTGGCCGGAGGGACGACCTGGCAGTCGGAGCCCCGGTTCGGCCTCGACGCCGGCTACCCGCTCCCGGGCTCCGGCGTGAGCTTCGGCGCGGACTCGGGCTGGATCGAGGCGGTCGGGTGGACCGCCCTGCTGGCCGCCGCGCTGGCCTTCACCGTCTACGGCACCGACGCCCTGCGCTGGGCGGCCTGGCGCAGCCGGGCGGTGCGCGGCTGGGCGGTGGCCGCGCTGACCGCGGGCCAGGCGCTGGCGCTCTCGGTCGGCCTGGGCGCGCTGGCGGCCTTCGTGCTGATCGCGGCGAATGGCGAGGACGGCGTGGAGACGGTGCTCTCGCTCGCCTTCCTGCCCAATCTGGGCCTGCTCCTGCTCGGGTTCGGCTCGGGGGCGACCTGGCGGGTGCGCTTCGGGATGTCCGACCAGGACACGAGCTGGGGCGACGGCGACAGTGGCCTGGAGATCTCGTTCTTCGACCTGCGGGACGTGACCGCCGACTGGCGCTGGAGCGGCCTGCTGGCGCTCGCCGCGGCCGGCCTGCTGGGCTGGGCGGCGTACCGGCGGCGGCTGGACGCGGCCGACCGGCTCCGGCTGGCGGTCGTGTACGCCGCGGTGCTCACCGCGCTGACGGCGGTGGCCGGTGCGCGGATGACCAGGACGATGTCGATGCCGGGCTGGCCCGGGTCGGACCGGGTGGACGCGTCCCAGGAAACCTCGGCCGGGCTGGTGTTCGTCAGCTTGCTGCTGGCCAACCTGGTCTGGGCGCTGGTCGGCGCGGTGCTGGTGCCGCCGCTGCTGGCGGCCGTCCGGGGCCGGGGCGTGGGCGCGCCGCACACCGCCGTGCCGTACGCCGAGTCGCCGTTCGCGGCGGCCCGGGGCGTCGCGGCCGGGGCCGCCGGGCCGGAGGACGCCGGGGCCGGTCGCACCGGGGGGTACCCGCAGGTGCCGCCGCAGGTGCCGTACGCGACGCCGGCGCGGGGTGTGCCGGCGCGGGGCGGTCCGCCGGGGGGCGCGCCGTACGGCGCCGGGAGCGGCGTGGGCGAGGTGGGTGAGGTGGGCGAGGTGCTCGAATCGCACCGGGCGCCGACCGCTCAGCCGACCGCTCAGCCGACCGCTCAGCCGACCGCTCAGCCGGCCGCTCCGGCGGGTGGGACGCGGGCGCCGGGTGCGGTGCCGCCGCCCCCGGAACAGGAACCGGTCGACCCGAGCGTCTGGCGCGAGCACCCCTGATCACGTCCCCGGGACCGCCGCGGCCCGGACAGGGCAAAGGGCCCCGCGGGGGAACGGGGCCCTTTGTCGGTCAGCACCGGCGTCAGGGCCGCGCCGGTGCTGGGGTGACGGCGCCGGGGGGAGGAGCGCCGTCGTGTCGGTTGGCTTCGGGTGCGACGTGCCGCGCCGTGCGCCGTGCGGCTCCGGCGTGGGTGGCCGGCCGCGCGGGGCGCGCACGCCCGCGCGGAGCGGGTCGGCGCGTAGGTCTGCGCCGGTCCTGCGCTCACGGAGCGTGAACTGAAACCGCTGCCGTCTCCCTGCGGCACGGTTGCGGAGACATCGTCGCGGGACTCCTCGGTGGGCCGCGAGGCGCCGGGAGTACCGCTTACAACGAGCATCGTGCTGGACGAAGGGCTCGCTCTGCAACCGGTTCGGCGCAGTTCGGCACAGAGCATTTGCCGTCGGGGCCGCCGTCGATGATCACGGTGCGTAGTGGCTCGAATGGTTGCGGCGCACGGGGACACGCGTAGCGGCGCGGGCGGGACGGGGGAGTGCGCCGGGGCGTGCACCGGATCGGACCGGGGGTGCGACGGCCGGCCCCGGGCGTCCCCGGACCCCGGCCGTCCCACCACTCGGCCCAGTCGCGGCCGGGGTCGCTGTCCCCTGCTGGCCGGCCGCGGCACCCGCGCACGGTCCCACGGAGCCGCGCGCCCGGCGGGCCGGGCGGCGGCGCCACGTGCGCCGGTGGACTGGGGTGGAGCTCCACGCGTGGTCCTGCTGCCGTACGGCGGTGCCCCCGCGGGGGCGGTTCGGCGTGTCTGGCGGACGCGGCGAGGCCGTACGTTCGTCAGAAGCAACGAACCGCCGCCCCGCGCGGTCACGGTCCGTTGGACGTGCAGACGAGTGAAACCGGACAGCCCGGTAGAATCGGTGTTCAGACACCCCACACCGTCCGCCGCCGCAGCCCCCCGCCAGGGAGGCGGCCACGCGCGACACCTCGTTACCGCTGCCGGAAGGCCGTCCGTGTCCTCTGCAATTCCCGTCCAGTCCGCGCCGGACAACGACCCCGTACTGGTGGTCGACTTCGGCGCCCAGTACGCCCAGCTCATCGCCCGTCGGGTGCGTGAGGCGCGGGTCTACAGCGAGATCGTGCCGAGCAGCATGCCGGTCGCCGAGATGCTCGCCAAGAACCCCAAGGCGATCATCCTCTCCGGCGGTCCGTCGTCGGTCTACGAAGAGGGCGCGCCGCAGATCGACCGCGCGGTCTTCGAGGCCGGTGTCCCGGTCTTCGGCATGTGCTACGGCTTCCAGCTGATGGCGAAGAGCCTCGGCGGCACCGTCGACAACAACGGCGCCCGCGAGTACGGCCGCACCCCGCTGACCGTCTCCCGCCCCGGCTCCACCCTGTTCGAGGGCGTCCCGGCGCAGCACTCGGTGTGGATGTCGCACGGCGACGCCTGCTCCGCCGCCCCGGAGGGCTTCAGCGTCACCGCCTCCACCGACCTGGTCCCGGTCGCGGCGTTCGAGAACGACGAGGCCCGGCTGTACGGCGTCCAGTACCACCCCGAGGTGCTGCACTCCGACCACGGCCAGCAGATCCTGGAGCACTTCCTCTACCGTGGCGCCGGCATCGCGCCGACCTGGACCACCGGCAGCGTGGTCGAGGAGCAGATCGCCCTGATCCGCGAGCAGGTCGGCGACAAGCGCGCGGTCTGCGGCCTGTCCGGCGGCGTGGACTCCGCGGTGGCGGCCGCTCTGGTCAACAAGGCCATCGGCGACCGGCTGACCTGCGTCTACGTCGACCACGGCCTGATGCGCAAGGGCGAGACCGAGCAGGTCGAGAAGGACTTCGTGGCCGCCACCGGCGTCCAGCTGAAGGTCGTCGACGCCTCCGAGCGCTTCCTGAACGCGCTGAAGGGCGTCTCCGACCCGGAGCAGAAGCGCAAGATCATCGGCCGCGAGTTCATCCGCGTGTTCGAGCAGGCCCAGGCCGAGATCGTCGCCGAGGCCGGCGAGCACGGCGAGTCGGTCGACTTCCTGGTCCAGGGCACCCTGTACCCGGACGTGGTGGAGTCCGGCGGCGGCGAGGGCACCGCCAACATCAAGTCCCACCACAACGTCGGCGGCCTGCCCGAGGACCTCCAGTTCCAGCTGGTCGAGCCGCTGCGCAAGCTGTTCAAGGACGAGGTCCGGATGGTCGGCCAGGAGCTCGGCCTGCCGGACGAGATCGTCCAGCGCCAGCCGTTCCCGGGCCCGGGCCTGGGCATCCGGATCGTCGGCGAGGTCACCAAGGAGCGCCTGGACCTGCTCCGCGACGCCGACGCGATCGCCCGCGAGGAGCTGACCGCGGCCGGTCTGGACCGCGAGATCTGGCAGTGCCCGGTCGTGCTGCTCGCCGACGTCCGCAGCGTGGGCGTGCAGGGTGACGGCCGCACCTACGGCCACCCGATCGTGCTGCGCCCGGTCTCGTCCGAGGACGCCATGACCGCCGACTGGTCGCGCCTGCCGTACGACGTGCTGGCGAAGATCTCCACCCGGATCACCAACGAGGTCCGCGACGTGAACCGCGTCGTCGTCGACGTCACCAGCAAGCCGCCGGGCACCATCGAGTGGGAGTGACCGCTCCCGCCGGCCGCCGTGGCGTGATTTCGCACTGAGGCCGAAGCCTGAACGGCCGCGCCGTCGTTCCCGTAGTGGAGGGAGC
>NZ_JBHUAF010000114.1:0-21775 GCF_042789895.1 Kitasatospora sp. NPDC056783 | reverse complement strand
ACGCCCTGACCGGCCGCCGCCTGGGCCGGGGCCGCCTCGCCCGGGGCCGCCTGGGCCGGGGCGGACAGGGCGGCCTGGCCGGCGACGACACCGGCCGCGGCGAGGCCGAGGAAGCGGCGTCGGCCGGTGCCGGGGCGGTTCTGGTTCTCGTTCACTGCCATCGAGGACTCCTTGTGTCCGTCGTGCGGGATCGTGGGGAAGGCGGGAAAGGCGGGAAAGGCGGGAAGAGCGGGAAGGCGGGACACGGCGCATCCCCTCGGGGCGGGTGCCGGACGTCTGCCATGCGTACGCTCTCCCCTGCCGGCCGACTCCCAGGTGAGTGGCGCGCCCGGTCCGGTCCCGGACCGGCGGATGCCACCGGGCACTGGTGCAACTGTGCGGCGCGGGCCGGGACCGGAGCATCCGTCAGATGGCTCAGCAGCCCGGTTCAGTCGAGGGCCGGGCCGGGCACGGTCCTCGGTCACACCCCCGCCCCGGCCGGCCTCCGGCGGGCCGAACCGGCCCGCTTCCGCGGGCTTCGACCGTCAGATGACCGATGCGAAGACCGGCCACCGGGCGAAGGCTGGGAGCCTCGGCCGCCGGACGGCCGCCGGGGCCGGAGCCGCGGGGCCGCGAACCGCCGGCCCGGGCGGCCGGAACCGGCACCACTTCGCCCGTACGGGAGTCACACCATGGACCCGCAGGACCAGCCCTCCGACAGACCGGCCACGGTGGTCATCGACGCCGCCTTCAAGGCCGACGCCCCCGCCCGCTACGCCCGCCTCCGGGAACTCGGCCCGATCCACCCGGCCGAGTTCCAACCCGGTCTGGAGGGCTGGGTGGTGGTCGGGTACGACCTGGCCAGGGAGGCGCTGACCCACCCCGCCCTGCTCAAGGACGCCACCCCCGCCGCCGACGCCCTGGACGCCGCGGGCTTCGTCCTGCACCGCCCGTCCGTCGGCCTCGGCGCGCAGATGATGGAGGCCGACCCGCCCGAGCACACCCGGCTGCGCCGGCTCGCCTCGGCCGCCTTCACCCCGCGTCGCACGGCCGAACTGGCGCCGCGGATCGAGCGGCTCGCCCACGGGCTGATCGACGCGATGCCGCCCGCGGGCGAGCTGGACCTCGTCGAGGCCTTCAACGCCCCGCTGCCCGCCACGGTCATCGCCGAACTCCTGGGCGTCCCGCCGGAACACCACCGGGATTTCCGCCACTGGTCGGCGCAGTCGCTGCGGCCGGCCTCGCCCGAGCACCGCCCGGCGCTGGCCTCCCTGCACGGCCTGCTGGCCGAGTTGGTCGCGGACAAACGCCGGCGGCCCCAGGACGACCTGCTCTCCGCCCTGGTCTCCGTACGCGACCGGGAGGCGGGCCGGCTCTCCGAGGAGGAACTGGTCGGCACCGCCCTGATGCTGGTCGTCGCGGGCCACGAGAGCACGGTGAACCTGCTGGGCAACGCCGAGCTGGCCCTGCTGCGGCACCCGGACCAGCTACGGCTGCTGCGCGAACGGCCGGAGCTGGTGCCGGACGCGGTGGAGGAGTTCCTGCGCCACGACGCCCCCGTGGAACGCTCCACCAACCGCTACGCGGCCGAGGACCTGGAGCTGGGCGGGGTGGCGATCCCCCGGGGCGGCGTCCTCTCGGTCGCCCTCGGCTCGGCCGGGCAGGACGCGCCCCAGGCCGGCCCCGGCGACCCGGCGGCACTCGACGTGAGCCGCCCGGGCGCCCGCCACCTGGCCTTCGGCCACGGCGTCCACTACTGCCTGGGCGCCCCGCTCGCCCGGCTGGAGGCGGCGGTCGCGCTGCGCGTCCTGCTGTCCCGCGTGACGGAGTTGGAGCCCGCCGTCCCGCTCGACTCGCTCGACTGGATCGGCTCCGGGATCATCCGCGGCGTCCTGTCCCTCCCGGTCCGCTACCGCGCCGGCTGATCCTCCTCCGGTGCCGCCCCGGCGGTCCGCCGACTCCGGGCGTTCGATGACCTTTCGCCGGACCGATCGCCAATCCACTCGGTGCGCACGTCGATTGATGTCGCGTCAGGCCAGGAAGCGCCCGGCCCGTCCGCGGCCACTGTAACGCGAGGCATATGCATTTGAAAGTACTTGACTAGTCATGCCTTGTGCATGAAGGTTCCTCTATCGCCTCATGCTCAGCAGCCGTCTCCCTTCAGGCGCGCCCACCCAGCAGCCCTTCCACGTACGAGGTGTGCTCTCCCATGACCACTTCCGACGTTTCGCGCCCCTCCGGATCCCCCACCGGAGGAGGCCCCGCACCGGTCGGCCACGGAATCCGGTACCGCGACGGCGTGTTCGACCCCGGACGCACCGGCCTCCCGACGACGGGCTCCGCCGATGACTGACCGCCCGTTCTTCGTCCTGCTGGGCCCGGACGGCGCTGGCAAGTCCTCGGTCATGTCCGAGGTCGGGGAGAGGCTGCCCGGCTGGCGCACCCTGTCCACCGACGGCGACCTGGTCCGGCCCGAGCACGCCCTGATCGGCCGGCTGCGCCGCGGCGTGGTCGACGACGTCCTGCCGGGCCTGGGGATTTCCTACTCCCCGGAGTTCCTGGCCAGCCTGCTGCAGACCGCCGTGGTCCACCTGCGGGACGAGGTGCGACGGCAGGACCCGGGGACCCCGCTCCTGGTCGACTCCTACTACTACAAGATCCTCGCCAAGTGCCGGCTGGCCGGCGTCCAGGAGAACCCCATGTACTCCTGGTGGCGCTCCTTCACCCAGCCCCGCGCGGTCGTCTACCTGGACGTCTCCCCCGCGTCGGCGTGGCGGCGGCGCGGCGGCGGCACCGGCCTCAACCCGCTGGAGCACACCGGCGAACTGCCCGACTGGGACGGGTTCGAGAGCTATCAGACGAGTCTTCGCAAGCTGATGCTGGAAGAGGTGCGGCACGTGCCGGTGACGATGATCGACGAACAGCCCACCGTCGCACACGCGACGGACGCCGTGCTGGAGGTGCTCGCCCCGTGACACCCGACCAGGGCTGGGCCTCCCCCGGCCACGCCGACCGCTACCGGACCCGGGTGCTGGCCGAGCGCGACAACCTGGGCGCCGCCCTCGCCGACCTGCGGGAGCGGCAACGGCACGTGCTCACCGACCTCCTGGAGTTCAACGCGGGCACGGAGTTCGGACGCGAGCACGGCTTCGGGCGGATCCGCGACCTGGACGACTTCCGCAAGGCCGTCCCGGTCCAGGACTACGCCGCCCACGCGCCGCTGATCGAGCGGACGGCCGCCGGGGAACGCAACCTGCTCTCCGCCGACGATCCCGTCGTCTACTTCACCAGCAGCGGCAGCACCGGCGCGCACAAGAAGATCCCGATCACCCCGCGCTTCATGCGCACGGCCTTCTTCCCCTTCTACTACGCGGCCTGGGCGCCCCTGATCGAGAACTTCCCCGAGGTCGTGCACCGGCCCGACGCGGTGCTCAACCTCAAGCACGACCCGCTCTCCGCTCCCCCCACCACCGCCGACGGGCACCCGCACGTCGGCGCCAGCCAGGTCGACTTCGGGGAGAAGTTCGGCGAGCCCCTCTCGGCCGAACCCGGCACGGCGGCCCCCTGGGCCACCCTTCCGGTGGAGGTCGCGCCCGGCGACCACCTGGAGAAGATGTACCTGCGGCTGCGGCTGGCGGTCCAGAGCGACGTGCGCTGCCTGATCGGCATCAACCCGGCGATGATCGCGGCGGTGCCGTACCAGCTGAACCTCTGGTGGGAGCGGATCGTCCGGGAGGTGCGCGACGGCACCCTGGGCGGTGTGCGGCACGGCCGCCCCGACCCCGGGCGGGCGGCCGAACTGGAGCGGCTCGCCGAGTACTTCGGCACCGTCACCCCCGCCCTGGTGTGGCCCCGGATCCGGGCCCTGTTCGGCTGGACCACCGGGGTCGCCTCGCTCTACCTGCCCGCGCTGCGCGAGGACTTCGGCACCGGGGTCAGCGCGCTGCCCGCGCCGGTGGCGGCCTCCGAAGGACCGGTGGGCGTCCCGCTCGACCGGCACGGCTCGGCCGGCAGCCTGGTGGCGACCGCCTCGGTGTACGAGTTCGTGGACGCCGACGCCGACCTCACCCCCGACGTCGGGACCCTGCTGCCGCACGAACTGGAGCCGGGGCGCGAGTACCACGTCGTCTTCAGCCACGTCGGCGGGCTCTACCGCTACGCCGTCGGCGACGTCGTCCAGGTGGTCGACGTTCCGGACGGCGCGCCCCGGGTGCGGTACGCGGGCCGGGCGGGGCGCTCCGACGCGGTGGGCGAGCGGCTGCGCGAGTCACAGGTGGTCCGCGCGCTGCGGACCGCCCTGGACAGCACCGGCCTGGGACTGCGCAACGTCGCCTGCCGGGTGGAGCCGGCCGACGGAACGGCCCCGCGCTACGTCTTCGCGGTGGCTCCCACCCTCCCCTGGCGGGAGACCGAGAAGGCCCGCTTCACCGCTCTGCTGGACGCGGCCCTGCGGCGGGAGTCGGCGGGCTACCACCTCGCCCGCGCCGAACACCGGCTGGCCCCGCCCGCCCTGCTGCCGCTCGCCCCCGAGGCCTTCCACCGCGACTGGCACACCGCGGTGGGCGCCGGCATCCGCCCCACCCAGGTCAAGGACCGCCTGTTCCGGCAGGACGACCTGCTCTGGCGGCGCCTGACCGGCACCCCCGCCGTCTGAACCGGACCGACCACGAGGAGCAACGACATGACGGACCTGCTGAACCCGGTGGAGCGGACCGCTCTCCTCACCGCCGCCCTGCGCGCCGCGGAGACCCAGCGCCCCGACCGCCTCTACGAGGACCCCCACGCCGCGCTGCTGGCCGGCGACATCGGCCCCGAGCTGCTGGCCGAGGTCCGCACCGCGACCTTCCCGCCCGACCGGCCGCGCTCGCTGCCCAGCACCCCCGACTACAACGCGATCCGGACCCGGTTCTTCGACGACTTCCTGAGCACGGCGGCCGAGGATCCGCGGATGCCCCAGATCGTGCTGGCCCCCTCGGGCATGGACTCGCGCGCCTACCGGATGCCGTGGCCCGACCACATCCGCTACTTCGAGGTCGACCGGGCGGCGGTGCTGAGCTTCAAGGAGGAGCGGCTGGCCGGCATCGCGCCGCGGGTCGCCCACCGGACCGTCGCCGTCGACCTCACCGCGGACGACTGGGAGGACGAACTGGTCGCGGCCGGGTACGACCCGGCACTGCCCTCCACCTGGCTGCTCGAAGGACTGCTGTACTACATCCCCGAGGCGGACACCCGCCGGATGCTGGAGCGCGTGGCCGCGATCGCCGCGCCGGGCAGCCGGATCGCCGCCGACATCGTCAACTCCGCGGCCCTGACCCTGCCGAACATGCGGGAGCTGCTGGACGTCTTCGCGGGCTGGGGCTGCCCCTGGCTGTTCGGCAGCGACGAGCCGGAGGCCCTGTTCGACCAGTACGGCTTCGAGGTCGAGGCGGTCCAGCCCGGCGACGCCGCCGCGGACTACGGCCGCTGGCCCGACCCGGTCCCTCCCCGTGACGTCAAGGACGTGCGCCGGGTCTTCTTCGTCCACGGACGGCGCCGTTGACCGCGCCCGCCGTCATCGTGGGCGGGAGCTTCGCGGGCCTCACCACCGCGCTCGCCCTCGCCGAACGGGGCCGGCCGGTGCGGATCCTGGAACGCTCCGCTCCCCCGCCGGACGGGCCGGCCGGCAAGGCGGCCGCCCTGTGGCACCGGCCCACCGTGCCGCAGGGCGACCACTCCCACGTCCTCACCTCGCTCGGGGTGCGTGTGCTGCGCGAGCGGGCCCCCCGGCTGCTCGACACCGCGCTGGAGGAGGGCGCCCGGCTGCTCGACCTCACGGCGGCGGCGCCCGCGACGGCGCGCCGCGGGCAGGACGGCGACGACGAGCTGGTGGCGCTCGCCGCCCGCCGCCCGTTCCTGGAGCTGCTGCTCCACCGCGCCGTACGGGCGCTGCCGGGCGTGACGATCAGCCACGGCACCTCCGTCCGGGGCCTGCTCCTGGACGCCGGGCGGACCAGGGTGACCGGCGTGGTGACCGACGGCGGCGAACGGGTGCCCGCGGCCTTCGTGGTGGACGCCACCGGACGCCGGGCGCGGTCCCGCGACTGGCTGGCCGACGCCGGGGTAACGGTCCCGGAGGGCCTCAGCTCGCCCACCCGGCTGCGGGCCTTCACCCGGTACTACCGGCTGAACCCGGCGGACGGCGGCGCGCCCCCGGGGCCGCTCAACCGGGGCAACGCGGCCGGCGGCATCTGGGACCACTACGCGGCGGTGGTGCACCCGGCCGACAACGGCGTCTTCGCGATCACCATCGGGGCGCCGACCGCCGATCCCGCCACCGACGCCCTGCGCGAGCCCGCCGCCTTCACCGCCGCCGCCCGGCTCTCCCCGTACGTCGGGGCGTGGACCGACGAACGGGTCTCGACGCCGCTGACACCGGTGCGGGCCATCACCCTGCCGCCCAACCTCCTGCGCGGCGGCGTCCCGGCGGACGGGCGGCCGGTCCTCGGGCTGTTCCCGGTCGGCGACGCGGTCTGCGTCACCGACCCGATCTACGGGCGCGGCATGTCGCTCGCCCTCGCGCACGCCTTCCGGACCGCCGACCTGCTCGACGACGGCGCGGCGACGCAGGCGGACCGGAGCGAGGCCGCGGCCCGGCTCACCGGGACGCTCCTGCGCCCCTGGTTCGACCAGGCCGTCCACGACAGCCTGGCCCGTGACCGGCTCTGGCAGGCGCGGGCCGAGGGGAGCGCCCCGGCCCCGTCGGCGCCCGCCGCCCCCGGCCGTCCCGCGATGGGCGAGGTGGCGGCCGCCGCCGCGACCGACGCCACCGTGTGGCGCGGGCTGACCCGGGTGCTGATGACCTTGAACACCCCCGCCGAGATCCTCGACGACGGCGCCTTCCGCGACCGCGTGCGCGCCGCCACCGCGACCGCCGCGACCGCCACCCCCGCCCCGGCCGCCCTGCGGCCACCGAGCCGCGAGGAACTGCTGCGCGCCGTCACCGCCGGAGGGGAGGCCTGATGACACCGACCAGCCGGGTGCTGATGGCACCGATCACCATCACCCCCTCGAAGCCCCTGATGCCCAGCCACCTCAAGGGCCTGCTCTGGGCGGACGTGATGTTCCGCGCCACGGCGCAGCTGGCCGACGTGACCTTCCGCTTCAGCCACACCACCTACCACCGCACCGAACAGGTCGTCGGCTTCTGGGAGTTCCTCGACCGCACCCTGGGCGACACCGACTACGGCTCGCTGTCGGAGGAGCAGATCGGGGAGCTCTACGTCGCGTACCGGAAGGAGGAGACCCGTCCCGCCGCCGCGGCCCTGCGGCCGTACGCGGAGGCGATCGAGCGGACCGGCTTCGTGCACCCCGCCAGCACCCGGGTGCTGGAACTGTGGTCCGGCCACTACCGGCGGCTCGGCCTGCACGACCCGGGCCTGCTGGCCCACCAGCCGCCGGAGTTCGGCCTCGAAGAGATGATCGAGCACCTGGTCGCCGCCGGGATGGGCCTCGACCACCGGAACCTCGGCGGCCCGGTGTACCTCGACGCCACCCCGTTCGGCCTGCCGCTGCGGCAGATCGTCGACGCCGACGGGCGCCCCAACTACCTCGCCTGCGCGCTGCGCGAACTGCTGCCGCTCGCCCCCCGGTACGACGAGGTCGTGATGCTGTACGACCGCGACCTCGACCCCGACTACCAGCTGCTGGAACGGGTGCTGGCGGACCGGGGGCCTACCGTGCACCGGGTGCCGATCGGCCGCACGCCCATCGAGGGGAGGATCACCTCGGCCCGGCACGGCGGGTGGCACGGCTACACGGTGGACGCCCTCCTGCACGCCGTCGGCGAGGACCACCCGCCCGAGGTCCGCCTGCTCGGGATGCGGCTCTACTTCATCGCCACCCTCGGCCCCGGCCAGCAGCAGTCCTTCCGGCACGACCTGCTGCGCAAGAGCCTGGCCCGGGCCGAGCAGTTGCTGAGCAGGGCGCGGGAGCCCGCGCCGCCGGAGCGGGACGCGCTGCTCGCCGCCCTCACCCCGCACCGCCGCGACCACACCCACGTCGACCCCTACCGGCTCACCTCCTCCCTGCTCCGCCGGGGCCGGACCCCTCCTGACCGCTCCCTCCTGACCACGGTGTTCACATGACGATCTCCCCGGAACTCCTGCTCTCCGTCGCCGCCCACCGGCTCCGCGCGGCCCTGCCGGAACTCTCCGAGCGACTGGACCTGTCCACCCCCCGGTCCCTGCGGGCGGCCAGGGCCGAGATCACCGCGCGGGGCGAGGCCGCGGACGGCGCCGTCGTGGTCGCCGTCATCGGGCGCTTCTCGCTCGCGGACTGGGTGCGCGAGACCTGCCGCTTCGCGCTGCGCGTGCCCGCCGACCGGGCACGGCCCTGGCGGCGGGCCCTCACCCGGACCGTCTTCCTGGCCGGGCGGCCCGAGAACCTGCGCGAACGGTTCGCCTTCGACCACCTCGCCCCCGACGGCTCGGCGGCCTGGGTCGGGCCCGGCACGGACGGGACCACCGCCGCCCTGCGGCGCCTGCTGAAGACCTTCAACGGCACGCGCCCGCTCGCCCCCTGGCCGCCGACCACGGTCGAGGTCCCTGCCGTCGCCACGGCCGGCCCGGACACCGGGGCGCACCGCCCGGGCAAGCGCGACCTGTACGTCGCCACCGCGGGGGTCACCGTCTCCCAGGCCCTCGTCCAGCTCAACCACCTCCTGGTCGAGGCGGCCCTGGACGGGCTGATCGGCCCCGGGGACCTGCTGACCCTGCGTTCGGTGCCGCGCCTGACCGGCATGACCGTCCCCTTCGCCGCCCTGCGCGTCGACGCCGACGCCCACCACCCCCACAAGCTCCAGGCATACGCCGGACTGACCGAGGAAGGCTGACATGTCCGACTCCGCGCCGGCCACCGCGCCCGCCGCCACCCGTCCCATCCGCTTCGGCATCCACGGCTCCCCGCACCTGGCCGAGAGCATCATCGCCGCGGCCGGCACCGACCGCGCGACGATCGAACTCGTCCCGTACGACGTCCGGGAGCCGTTCCGCCCGCTGCGCGAGGGCGCGATGGACCTCATGATCGTCAAGTACGACCTGTACGAGCCGGACATCGCCGCCGGCGCCACCGTCGCCCACGACCCCCGGGCGGTGATCGTCGGAGCCCACCACCCGCTGGCCGGGCGCCCCTCGGTGTCCATCGAGGAGACCACCGCGTACGAGGCCTTCAGCTGCCCCGGCGACTTCCCGCCGTACGTCTGGGACCTGATGGTGCCGCCGCGCACGCCCGCCGGCACACCGATCCGCCGGGTCCACCCGATGACCACGGTGGAGGCGATGGCCGCCGTCCTCGCCGAGACGCGGGCCGTGCACCTGTCGGTCCGGTCGCTCGAAGACATCGTGCCGCCGAACATCAGGGTGGTGCCGATCCACGACCTCCCAGCCGCCCCGGTCACCCTCGCCTGGCTGCGCGGCGCCGAACTCTCCCCGGAGGCCGCCGCCTTCGTCGCCGCCGCCGAGCGGAGCGCGAAGCCGTGACCGGGACCCCGCACCTGCCCGTGGTGCTGCTGCACGCGCTGCCGCTGAGCTCCGCCATGTGGCGGGCCCAGGCGGCGGCGCTGCGCGAGCGCGGACACACCGTCGTCGTACCCGACCAGCGCGGCTTCGGCGCCGAGCCGCTCGGCGACCGGCCGCCCTCGCTCGACACCGTCGCCGACGACCTGGCCGCACGGCTCGACGCCCTGGGCCACGAGACCGTCGCCCTGGTCGGCTGCTCGATGGGCGGCTACGCGGCGATGGCCTTCCTGCGCCGGCACCGCCACCGGGTCGGCGCCCTGGCCCTGCTGGCCACCAGGGCCACCGCCGACACCCCCGACCAGGCCGCCGGTCGCCGGGCCTTCGCCGGCCTCGTCCTCGACGACGACAAGCGGGACCAGCTGGTGGAGCGGTCCTCACCGCTGCTCCTCGGGGCCACCACCAGGGCCGAGCGCCCCGGCACCCTCGCCGAGGTCCTGGCCTGGTCCAGGGCCGCCGACCCGCGCGCCGTGGCCTGGGCCCAGGAGGCCATCGCCGCGCGCCCGGACTCCGTGGAGGTGCTGCGCGCCACCGACGTACCCGCCGTGGTGATCACCGGAGCGGAGGACGAGCTGGTCACCGTCGACGAGGCGGCGCTGACGGCCGCCGCCCTGCCGCGCGGGCGACTGGTCACCGTGCCCGGGGTCGGCCACCTCCAGCCGCTGGAGGCACCGGAGTTGACGACCAGACTGCTCGGCGAGCTACTCGATTCCACCGCGCCGACCGGGGAAGGGGACAGCACATGCTGACCGAGGACCACCGCTCGTGGGGCTACGCCGCGTCGACCGGCCTGGGCTTCACCAACGAGGAGATCGTCGACGCCCACTTCGCGGCGTGCGCGCCTCGGTACCGGGCCGCGCTCGACCAGGCCGGCATCCGCCCCGGCTGGCACGTGCTGGACGCCGGCTGCGGCACCGGCGCCTTCCTGCCGTGGCTGGCCGAGCTGGTCGGCCCGGACGGGAGGATCTCCGCGATCGACCTCGCCGAGGAGAACGCCGCGCTCGCCGCCGGCCGAATGCGCGCCCACGGCACCCGGCCCCTCGTCGACACCCGCCGGGGCGACCTGCTCGCCCTGCCGTACGAGGACGACACCTTCGACGCGGTCTGGTGCGCCAACACCACCCAGTACCTCTCCGAGGAGGAGCTGCCGCAGGCGCTCGCGGAGCTGCGCCGGGTCGTCCGCCCCGGCGGCGTCGTGGCGGTCAAGGACCTCGACGCGACGCTCATCACGGTGCGCCCGGCCGATCCGTTCCTCTTCACCGACTTCTTCCGCCAGGCGGCCCGCACCCCCGGGTACGCCCGGCAGCTGGTGCGCACCCGCGAGCTCTACCGCCACCTCGACCGGGCCGGGCTGGTCTCGGTGCGCCAGCGGACCCTGCTGATCGAACACCACGCGCCGCTGGCGCCGGCCGCGCTGCGCTTCTACGCGCTGGCGTGCGCGCGGATCGCCGGCCAGGCCGTCGCCGCGCACCTCGACGGGGACTGGGAGCCGTTCCTCGACCCGGACGGCGAGCTCAATCCGCTCCGCGACCCGCACGCCTACATCAGCGAGGGCAACACCGTCGCCGTCGGGACCGTGCCGGCCACGGCGACGGGCTGACACGACCGTTGCGGCACCGCGTTCCTGACGGTGCGTCGCGGTCAGCGGGTACCGGGTCCCGAAGGCTTCGAGGCCCGACGCTCCCGGGCCCGACGCTCCCGGGCCCGGGCTCCTACTGCCCCGGCCGGATCCGGGTGAGGAACTTGGAGAGCGACGGGGTCAACGCGGCCATCTCGAAGGCGGTGTGGAGCTCCTGGGTGAAGGTGGCCGAGTAGAGCCCCAGCTCCCGACGGCCGACCTCGGTGAGGCGGATGACGACGAAACGCCGGTCGTGCTCGCTGTTGGTGCGCTTCACCAGCCCGCTGCGCTCCAGGCGGACGGCCACCCGGCTGAGCGTCGACTGGTTGACCCCCATCTCCTCCGCCAGCTCCTGCATCTGCATCACCCGCGGTTCGGACTGCTGGATGGTGCTGAGGGCGATGAAGTCCGTCAGACCGATGCCATGGGAACGCATGAGTCTGCGCTCGAGCAGCTGCGACATGTACGTCGACAGCCGGGACACCTGCCACCAGAGCTCGATGTCACTTTCGCGGTCACTGGACACTGTCGTCACAGCCCAACCTTCCAGTCCCACCCGCCCTCGTTGGCGAGGGAGACTCCATTTCGAAACCGACCCTCGGCGCGGATCATAACACGAACAGGGGATTCATTGTCCGATGCGAATTCTACGTCCGGGGCTCCGCGCCGGTCATTGGATCGCCATACCCACTCCCCAATGCCGGCAGTAGATTTCCCGATGGTCGCGGAAGATATCGGGAAGCCGCGCATCGGCGGTCCCGAAGTAATCCCTGGAAAAGTCTCCGGGGAAATCCTCCTCGAAGCGCACGCCCTCCGCCAGCATGCGTTGCTCGACGCTGCTGGGCAGCGGGGCGTCCATGAACTCGCAGATGCGCCGGACGGTGAGCAGCGGCATCTCCGCCAGCTCCGCGTACGCGATATCCAGCACCCTGGACCCGACCGACGCGTCGTACCACTGCGGACCGGCCAGCGCCCGGCCGAGCCGTCGCGCCCATTCGGCCTTCACCGCCCGCGGATCCACCCGCAGGGACCAGGCCCGGCGACGCTGGGTGCTGAGTTCCGCGATGCCGGCCAGCGACGCCATCGGGTCCCGGTGCACCCTGATGACGCGGGCGTTCGGGTACACCGAGAGCAGGCCGTCGAGTCGCAGCGCGTGGAATTCGCTGACCAGTACCGGCCTTCCGCCGTGGACCCGCTCCAGGATGACCGCCAGCGCGCGGCGGTGGAAGGTGTAGGCGGCGGTCGCGTCCTGCGAATCGAGCCAGTCCGCGTAACGCGGAACCCGGTACTCCACGGGTGCGGACGGGGCGTGGAACGCGTACGAGAGCAGCAGGTGGTCACCGCACGGCGCGCCCGGATCCGGCCGGCGGCCGGCGGCCCCGCCCGGCCGCTCCCACAGCGCGCACTCGAACGGGTCGACGAGCGAGGGGTCACGGCGCCAGGGCGCCCACTCCGTGCTCGGGCGGGCGACCTCCCACAGGGAGGGGATGTTCAGGCCCGGGTGCTGGCTGAGCAACCGCTGGAGCCGACGGAGCCCGGTGCCCGGCAGCCCCACGACGAAGACGGCGTCGTCCCCGTAGAGCTCGGGATCGACCCGGCCGCTCTCGACCAGCCGCCGCACCCTGAGCTGGTTGGCGAGCGAGAGCGCGAGCCGCCGCCGGGCCACCGTCACCCCGACCGGTGTCAGAGCCGCCTCCTCCACCAGCGATTCGGCGAGCTCGCGGAAGGCGGGAACAAAGCGGGGGTCCGGCGCTATCGCGTCGGATTCCTGCTGCCGGGCGACGGCGAGAATGTCGTGCAGCGCAAACGGGGAGTCCGGCCGAAAAACCTGCTTCAGCCTCTCATCGCCTACCCCGCAGACCTGGGCTTGCCCATCGTACCGATCATTCACTTGTATCTCCCGAAATGGGACTCGTTTCAACGGAGCGTAACCCACCGGGAATGATCAGGCATTCCCTCATCACCATGCGGTCGAACAATTGGCTGAAAGACTTCGAGCCCACATTTCGGCCACCTGGTCGAATTCCGGCACCCGGTCACCCGCGCCGCGCCGCCCCCACCGGCGGACACCGCCCGGCCACCCGAGCCCGTCATCGCCACCGCCACCGCCCCGGTCCCCACCCCCGGGCACACCCCCTGGAACACCGCGGCCCGGCCCCTCGGCCACAAAGCGAAAAAGGCCGTTCCCACCTCCCGGTGGAAACGGCCCACGACCCGCGGAAAACGCCGGCCGGAACGACCGGACCGAATCGCGGCACCCTCTCGATCGTGCCCTTGGCCCACCGACCGTTCGATCGGCGCCGGCGCGGACCCGCCGGGAGGCGATCGTCGACCGGTGTCGACGGTCACCACCGGCCGGCCCCGCGCGCCCTTACACCATGCCGGCCCTTCGGGAGGCGTCATCAACCGTTCTCGTGCGGCCGACCACGAGGTCGCACGATCCTGGAAATGCCCGACGGTCCGTCAGAAGGTGTGTCGATGTCGGTACATGTCCGCTACAGCACGGTTGACGCGATCGAAGGGCGCGTCGAGAGTTATTGAAACCGTCCGAACCGCGCCGACAAGGCTCCGGCGACCGACTGCCACGAACTACTCGACGAGGGGGCCCACTTCGACACCGATCGAGCAGGCCCGCGCCTTCCGTCGCACCTTCTTCACCCGGCACGGAACGCCCCACGCCGGAACTCCGGGACCACCCGGCACACTCCACAGGACGTCCACCCCGGACCCCCCGCCCCGCCCACCGGGTCCGGATCGACCCGCCCGGCCGCGACCAGCAGGAACACTGACTCAAAATGATTCTCGAACCCGCCTCCGAATCCCGGCCGCCACCGCTGCTGCCCGGCGCGGTGGCGGCCGGGCAGCAGCGGTCAAGCCGCCCGGTTGTGCCGGACCGCGTAGACGGCGGCCTGGGTCCGATCGGACACGTTGAGCCGGGCGAAGATCGCCTGCATGTGGTTCTTGACGGTCTTCTCCGTGATGCCGAGCGCGCGAGCTATGTGACGGTTCGTCATTCCATCGGTCAGCAGGGAGAGAACCTCCAGCTGGCGCGGCGTCAGGGCGCTGGACGGGGACCTGTCGCCCGCCGGGTCACCGCCTCGATCGGTCGCCGCTCTCCCCTGGGGGGCGCGGGCGGTCCGAGCCTCCACCCGCCGCGGACGCGGGCGCGTCGCCATCGAGTCCTGAGCGATGGGGGTGCCTGCCTGATGGTCGGTCAGAGAGTGTGCGCGGTCGCTCGTTTGCGCAGCCATCCGTGTCTCCTTGCCCCATGGTCGAATGGACAGTCCCTCGCCCGGTCGGCTCCGATGAGAGGCCCCAGGCCCGGTAGTAGCCACGTTCGACTGTACCGAAGATCGAACTCGGGAGAGGGTTGTAGCTGTCAAGATTTTGGCGTCAGGCCGGTCCGAGAATCTTTTTGAGTCAGTGTTCTCGCTGGTCGCGGCTGGGTGGGTTGATCCAGGCCGCAGTGGGCAAGGCGGCGACTGCGGTGTCGCGCGCTCATCCGGTGTCAACGTCCTTGACCGACAGTCGAGTTCATGGCGATCACCGGCGTCCGGGTTCGGCGGCGCCGGCGGCGACGACCGGCCCTCGGCCGTACGGCCGCCGTGCGCGCCGGATCTCCTCGCTCACATCGACTCGGCATTCGAAGAGTGGATTCAGCCTCACGCGATCTTGGCGGAAAAGGCCTTCCTCAGTGGCGCGAAGCTTCGCGAATCCGTGATCACTGACGCGGATTCACCCGATTCCGGGCTTTCACCGCGGGCGCCTACCCCGCCGGAGTCCATTTAAACGACTCACCGTCAGATACCTTGACCACCTTGCCTTCTGCCGCCTCCCGCAGCGCCGGTCCGGAGCCCGTTCCAGGGGCGTCGAAGCAGAGCGACAGCCCGCGATGGGTCTTAAGTCCTATGTACGGCCGACTTGGCGATCTGACAACCTGCCCGTGGTTGCAGTCCACCACCATGGAGGGCTGCGGAGTCGTGAACGGCCCGCCGGTGCCTGGGACTTGCTTTCCCGCACCGGCGCATGTGGCCAGACGCACGTTGGGGGCCGGATGTGCACCGCGCAGCCGGAGTACGGCGATGCCGCCGCGCACACGGCCCAGGTGGTCGTCGGAACCGCCCAGAAACTACAGCGAAAGAGGGAGCAGTGACGACCGAACTGCAACGGCTGGTGGACGACCCGATCGTCATCGACGATCTAGAGCACCTCTCGTTCCGGGTGGATCGCCGCGCCTACACCGACGACGACGTGGCCGCGCAGGAGATGGCCAAGATCTTCGATCGCTGCTGGCTGTACCTCGGGCACGAGTCGGAGGTGCCCGAGCCGGGGTCCTTCGTGTCCCGCGACGTCGGCGGGCGCCCGGTGGTCATGTCGCGCGGGAACGACGGCGTGATCCGGGTCTTCGCCAACAGCTGCACCCACCGCGGGGCTCTGATCTGCTCGCAGCCGGCCGGGCAGACCAAGTCGTTCCGGTGCCCCTACCACGACTGGACGTTCTCCAACCAGGGCGAACTGACCGGGGTCCCGATTCCGGACGGGTACGGGCCGAACTTCCGCAAGGCCGACTTCGGCCTGGCGGAGCACCACAGTGACAGCTACCGCGGCTTCGTCTTCGTCACCTTCGACCCGGAGCAGCCGCGCACCCTGGTCGAGTACCTGGCGGGAGCCACGGAGTACCTCGACATGATCGCCGACCAGTCCGAGGTCGGGATGGAGGTGATCCAAGGCGCGCAGCTCCACGGGGCCCAGGCCAACTGGAAGCTCATGATGGAGAACAGCGTCGACATCTACCACTTCCGGGCCCTGCACAAGCGCTACGTCAGCTACATGCAGTCGCTCGGGTCGCAGCCGCCGCGCCGCCGGGGTGGCTTCGGCCGCGGCCTCGGCCTCGGTCATGGAGCCAACGAGCTGCCGCCGGCCGCCGCCCGCCCGCTCGCCCACTGGACGCCGATGTTCCCGCCCGAGGTCCGGCCGCGCATCGAGGCGACCGCCGCGCGCTTCGTCGAGCGGTTCGGCGCCGAGCACGCCGAGCGGATCACCGGCACCAACCGCGCGTTGCTGATCTTCCCCAACCTGCTGATCATCGACGCGATCGCGATCACGATCCGCAAGATCGACCCGATCGGCGCCGACCGGATGTCCATCACCTCGGTCGCGCTGGCTCCCAAGGAGGAGGATCCGGAGATCCGGGAACTCCGCAAGAGTCACTACCTGACGTTCCTCGGCCCCGCCGGCTTCGCCACTCCCGACGACATCGAGATCGTCGAGTCGTGCCAGCGCGGGTACAGCAACCGCACGGTGCGCTACTCGGATCTGTCACGCGGTATGAACAAGGAGATCCCCGAGACGACCGACGAGCTTCCCGCCCGCGAGTTCTGGCGGCAGTGGGACCGGCTGATGCACGACGACGACGGTCACTTCGAGGTCGCTCACCAGGCCGAGCTGCAAGGGGCGGACAACCTGTGACCAGCGAGATGATCATCGACGACACGGCCCAGCTGAGGCTGTGGCACCGGGTGAGCCAGTTCCTCTTCCGCGAGGCCCGGCTGCTCGACGAGTGGCGTCTGGTCGAGTGGTACGACGAGATGCTGACCGAGGACATCCGCTACGTGGTGCCGGCCACCGACGTCCGCGGCGAGTCGGCCGACGCGCTCGGGCTCATCGACGACAACCCCGCCCGGCTCCGCCAGCGGATCGAGCAGATCCTCAACGGCGAGGTCTGGTGCGAGGACCCCCGGTCGCGAACGAACCGCGTGATCAGCAACGTGGAGATCCTGGCTGATCAGGGCAGCTACCTCGAGGTGGCGGCGAACGTCGTGGCGTACCGCTTCGGGCACGGGCGCTCCGACGCCTACGTCGGGAAGTACCGGTTCGAACTCGTCCCCGACGGCGAGTCGTTCCGGATCCGGAAGCGGGTCGTGGTGCTCGACCACGAGACCTTGTACGAGCACGGAAAGCTCAGCATCGTCCTCTGACGGGCCGATGACAGCGGCCGGCCCTGGCGGCGGCTTCCCAACCGTCGCCGCCGGGGCCGAGCCGTGTCTCCCCCCACGAAGTCCACGTCTACGAAGGAGTTGATCGATGAGTCAGCCGTCTGCCCGGCGCGAACGGGGCGAAGCCATCTTCAAGGAGGTCTTCGGCCGCGAGCCGCGCCCGGGTTCCTACCCGGAGTTCCTGCAGCTCACCGTGGACCACCTGTTCGGTGAGATCTGGGCCCGCCCGCACCTGAGCGTCGAGGAGCGCGAGCTGGTCGCACTGACCGCGGTCGCGCTGGCGCGGACCGACTGGGAGCTGCGGGGCCACATCGGTGCCGCCCTGAACCTCGGGATGTCGCGGGAGAAGGTCATCGAGGTCATCATCCAGCTCGCGTACTACGGCGGCTGGCCGGTCGCCAACAACGGGCTGCGCGTCGCCCAGGAGGTCTTCGCCGAGCTGGACGAGGCCGCCGGGAAGGACGCGGACCATGACCAGTGAAACGGCTCCGCTCGCCCCGGAGGAGAAGGTCGACCTGTGGCGCCAGCGGTACTTCGAGGCCCAGGCGGCCGCGGAGGAGTTCGTCCTGGGAGAGCACGGCGAAGAAGGCCTGGCCGGGTGGATCGACGCGAACTCCCGCATCACCGCGGAACTGCTGCGCGCCCAACGGCCCGACGGGGTCTCGGCCACCGATCACTTCATGACCCGGCTCCAGCGTCAGCTGATGCTGTACGACTCGGTCGTGTCCACCGAGCCGGAACCCTCGGGCACCGTCCTGCGCAACGTCGACTGCGGGATCCTCCGGTACCGCAAGGAGGCCGCCCGCGCCGGCGTCGTCCTGACGTTCAAGTCACCGTGCGGGTACTGCCAGAACCTCAACACGGCCATCGCCGACCGCTACGTGGAACCGGACGTCAAGGTCTCGTGCGAACTGGCGGGCGACGGGTGCACCTGGCACGCGGAGCGTCCTCACGCTCCGGAGGAGGAAGCGGCCGGGTGACCGCACCGCTGACGAGCCGCTGAGCGAACCGGCGGCAGTATGGCTTCCCGCCAGTCGGCCCAGGACGGCGTTTGGCGGTGCCACCTACCCGGAGATTCTTTCGCGACCTTGCCGGAGCCCCGGCCCAAACGTCTTCCGGCACTTCCCGTGCCCGCCTACCGGAGTGATCAGACATGCCTTTGTCGATGGCCGACAAGATGATCCGCCTGAACCTGATGACTTTCCCGCACCCCCTTGATCTGACGCAGTTCTACCCGGCCCTCTCGACGTACAGCGTCGAGCGGCCTTTTTCGCTCGATGATTTCCGGGACGCGGTCGGCCACTTCCTCGACGGGAACCCGATCTTCCCGAAGTGCCACCTGATCGAGCGGGAGTTCGAAAGCCCGGAGGAGTTCCCGGTCTCGTCCTTCCAGGCGCTCCTGCTCGACGAGTACCCCAATTTCTACGACGGCTTCCTGCTGATGTCCGTCACGTACAGGTCGGACCCCAAGATCCAGGGGATCTTCACGGCCTTCCCCCTGTCGATGCAGGACGGCTACCGGTGCTACCGCGTCCATCAGGCGCTGATGGGCACCATGAAGACGGGCAAGGACCAGTTCCGCAACGCCGAGGCGATAGCGGAGCTCCAGCTTCAGACCGCCGACCTGGACCGGTACCTCCCCGTGCGGAAGCCGACCGTCGACGAGCACGAAGCGATCAGCATGATGCCCTGGGAGCTCCGGGAGACCGTCGAGCCGGCCGTGAAGATCGGCCCGTACCTCGAAGTGGTCAAGGCGGAATTCATCAAGAGGTCCAGCGAGAACCTGCTCGTGATGAAGAACGCCACGTACGGCTCGGACCTCCTCTTCGGAAACCACCTCATGTTCCTGTTCGTCCCGCGCGAGGTGGTCGTCCGGGGCAGCGGCAACGAGATCCGCGACTACTACAACGCGCAGGCGGTCGAGAACCAGAAGCGCGTCGCGCAGCTGGAGACGTTCGAGGAGATCGCGGCGGCCGGCCGGGCCGTGCTGCCGGGGATCGGCTCGCACCCCCGCCGGTTCGGCGTCAACAACTACGGCGACATCTCGCGGTACGACGGGTCCGACGTCGATCCGGCACGCGGAACCCTGGTGAGGTACCAGTGGCACATGCCGTACGTCGTCTCGCGCGGAGCGGCCTCCGAAGGGTCCGGAATGCACATGACCGTCACCCTCAACGGCAAGGCGCTCTACTTCCTGACGGAGACGCGGTAGGGAACCGGATCGCGTTCGACGGGTAAGCATTCACTTCTCGAGTGGTCGTGGCCGCCCCGGAGTGCGGCCACGGGCACGTCGTCGGCCGGCCGGTCCTGGGCGGCGCGGTCTCGACCGGTGTTGAGCGGACAAGGGGAAGGTCCCTCCAGATGAAGATCGTTGCGTTGTCATGTACGCAGAAACGCGTCCCGTCGGTGACGGACGCGTTGCTCGAGGCGGCGATCACCGGCCTCGTCCAGGAGGTCGGTGACGCGGAGGTCCAGCGGATCCGGTTGATCGACTATCGCATCGCGATGTGCGAGGGCGAGGACACCTGCCTCGATCCCGCGGTGGGCCGGTGCCCGATCGACGACGACTTCGAGCGGGTCGTCGAGATGGCCGAGGGCGCGGAGGCCATGCTCCTCGCCATGCCGGTGCACGGAGGGAACGTGCCCGCGGTGTTGAAGATCTTCCAGGAGCGCTTGAAGAGCTTCATGAACGCCCCGAGCCGCCCCTTCGGCAACCTGCAGGTGGCGACGATCGTGCATTCGCGCACGATGCTGACGGAGCCCGCGCTGGGAGCGCTGTTCCCGTGGTACCTGCGCCTGAAGAACCGGAACGTGGCTTCGGCGTGCGTCAGCCAGAACGATCACCAGGACCTGACCCGCACCGCGGCCCACGACCTGTGCGTGGCCGTGGGCCGCCAACTCGGCATGACCCTCGACCTCGGCCGGTCTCCGGCCCCCAGTCGCACGGTGCTGCCGCTGCTCCAGTCGCCGCCCCGCCCGCGGTGCGGCGAAGCGGTCCCGTCCTTCCCTCAGGCGTGAGCGGATTCCGCGCGCCGGGGGCGGCCGCCGCCCGCCCGTTCGCACGACCCCGTGACGTCCGGTCCGGTTCCACTCCGAACCGGTGCTCAGTCAGGACGGTATGGCCATTCCGATCGATCTAGCGCGCGACCTTCTATCCACCTGAGTAGCTGTCCGCCTTCGCCTTCCGGAACCGGTGAGGTGCCGGCCGGTCAGCGGTGGAATGTCTGCAACTTTGGAGCGACGAGCTTCCGATGCGGGGATAAAATTCGTGACTACGCCTCTCACTCTCACACCGTTGGTCGAAAACGACTTCAGTTCGGATCCGGAGCGCGAGGGTCAATGGCTTCGCACTCTGCCGGCCCAGCAGCAACCGAGATGGAAGGACGACCGCCTGGCCGAACGGGTCAGCGGCGAACTCGGCGACTTACCCGGCCTGGTGACCTGGGACGAGGTGCGCCATCTCCGGCTGCTCCTCGCCGAGGTCGCGGCCGGCGGACTACAGGTCCTGCAGGCGGGCGACTGCGCCGAGGACCCCGCGGACTGCGTTCCCGAGGTGCTCAGCCGCAAGGCCGGCATGCTCGACGCGCTGGCCGGGGCGATGCAAGCCCGGACCGGCCTGTCCGTGGTCCGGGTGGGCCGGATCGCGGGTCAGTTCGCCAAGCCCCGCTCCGCCGACCTGGAGCGGCACGGAGAGATCGAACTGCCGGTGTTCCGCGGCCACTTGGTCAACGACCCGCAGCCCGATCCGCAGCTGCGCCGGCCTGATCCGGCGCGCCTGCTCACCGGCTACCGAGCCGCTCACGCCGGAACGGAGTTCCTGCGCCGGCTCGGCGGCGCCTGGGGTCTGCCGACCGTGGCGCCCGTGTGGACGAGCCACGAAGCCCTCGTGCTGGACTACGAGCTGCCCTTGCTGCGTCGTGGCCCGCGGGGCTTGCTGCTGTCCTCGACGCACTGGCCGTGGATCGGGGACCGCACCCGCCAACTGGACGGTGCGCACGTGCAGATGCTGGCCCGGGTCCAGAATCCGGTGGCCTGCAAGGTCGGTCCGACGATGACACCCGCCGAACTGATCCAGATCTGTTCGGTCCTGGACCCGGACCGTACGCCCGGCCGGCTGACGCTCATCTCCCGGATGGGCGCGGACCGGGTCGAGGAGTGGCTGCCGCCGTTGATGGCCGCCGTCCGCGACGCGGGGCATCCGGTCATCTGGCTGTGCGATCCGATGCACGGCAACACCCAGCGCGGCCCCCTGGGCCGCAAGACCCGCCTGCTGACCACCGTCACGCTCGAAGTGGAGCTCTTCCAGGAGGCCGCCGCCGCGGAGCGGGTGGTGGCGGGAGGGCTGCACCTGGAAGCCACACCGGAGGACGTCGGCGAGTGCGTGGCCGACGAGTCACGTCTCGACGACCTCCTCGACCCACTGTGCTACACCACACTCTGCGACCCGCGGCTCAACATCGACCAGGCCGTGGCAGTCGTGTCGACCTGGGGCCGTTGAGCGGCGCCACGGGCGAGTACCCCGCCCTGCCCCTTCCCCTCCTCACCCGGCGCCCGGACCGGGAGACACCTCCGCCCGGGCGATGAGCGGCACGTGAGCGGGGCGGTGGCACGGCAACACAGCGGCGGATCCC
>NZ_JBHUAF010000113.1:0-21801 GCF_042789895.1 Kitasatospora sp. NPDC056783 | reverse complement strand
GGAGAGTCCCGCTCGCGAGACCCGTCCCACCGTCTTCCGTATGGACTGATCAGAAGCGGCGGGTGACCAGCGCCCGCTTCACTTCCTGGATCGCCTTGGTGACCTCGATGCCACGCGGGCAGGCCTCGGAGCAGTTGAAGGTGGTGCGGCAGCGCCACACGCCCTCACGGTCGTTGAGGATCTCCAGGCGCTGCTCGGCACCCTCGTCGCGCGAGTCGAAGATGAAGCGGTGCGCGTTGACGATGGCGGCCGGGCCGAAGTACTGGCCGTCGTTCCAGAACACCGGGCAGGACGACGTGCACGCGGCGCACAGGATGCACTTGGTGGTGTCGTCGAAGCGCTCGCGGTCCTCGGCGGACTGCAGGCGCTCCCGGGTCGGCTCGTTCCCCTTGGTGATGAGGAACGGCATGACGTCCTTGTACGCCTGGAAGAACGGGTCCATGTCCACGACCAGGTCCTTGAGGACCGTCAGGCCCTTGATGGCCTCGATCGTGATCGGCTTCTCCGGGTCGACGTCCTTGATCAGGGTCTTGCACGCCAGCCGGTTGCGGCCGTTGATCCGCATGGCGTCGGAGCCGCAGATGCCGTGGGCGCAGGAACGGCGGTAGGTGAGGGTGCCGTCCTGCTCCCACTTGATCTTGTTGAGCGCGTCCAGGACGCGCTCCTTCGGGTCCATCGTCAGCTGGTAGTCGACCCACACCGGGTCCGGGTGCTCCTCCGGGTTGAACCGGCGGATCCGGAAGGTGACGGTGATCGGCTGGACGGCACCGGCTTCGACCGCGTCCAGAGCGGCCGAGTGCTTCTCCAGGGTCGGAGTGCTCATCAGTACTTACGCTCCATCGGCTGGTAGCGGGTCGTGACGACCGGCTTGTAGTCGAGGCGGATGGAGGTGCTGCCGTCGGCGGCGACCTCCTGGTACGCCATGGTGTGCTGCATGAACTTCACGTCGTCACGGGTCGGGAAGTCCTCGCGGTAGTGGCCGCCTCGCGACTCCTCGCGGGCCAGCGCGGAGACGACCAGGACCTCGGCCAGGTCGAGCAGGTTGCCCAGCTCGACGGCCTCCAGGAGGTCCGTGTTGTAACGGAAGCCCTTGTCCTGGATGGAGACGTTCTTGTACCGCTCCTTCAGCGCGGCGACGTCCTCGATCGCCTGCTTCAGGGTGGCGCCGGTGCGGTACACCATCGCGTTGGTGTCCATGGACTCCTGGAGGTCCTTGCGGATCTGCCCCACGGACTCGGTCCCGGTGGACTCGCGCAGGCCGTCGATCAGCGCCTGCACCTTCTCCTCCGGGTTGTCCGGCAGCGCGACGAAGTCGTTCGCGTTGGCGAAGTCGGCGGCGGCGATGCCCGCGCGGCGGCCGAACACGTTGATGTCCAGCAGCGAGTTGGTGCCCAGGCGGTTGGCGCCGTGCACGGAGACGCAGGCGACCTCGCCGGCCGCGTACAGGCCCGGGACGACGTCCGTGTTGTTGCGCAGGACCTCACCCTCGACGTTGGTCGGGATGCCGCCCATGGCGTAGTGCGCGGTGGGCTGGATCGGGATCGGGTCCGTGTAGGGCTCGATGCCGAGGTAGGTGCGCGCGAACTCGGTGATGTCCGGCAGCTTGGCGTCCAGCTGCTCCGGCGGCAGGTGGGTCAGGTCGAGGTAGACGTGGTCGCCCTCGGGACCGCAGCCGCGGCCCTCGCGGATCTCGGTGTAGATCGCGCGGGAGCAGACGTCACGGGACGCGAGGTCCTTCATGACGGGGGCGTAGCGCTCCATGAAGCGCTCGCCGTCCTTGTTGCGCAGGATGCCGCCCTCGCCGCGGGCGCCCTCGGTGAGCAGGATGCCCATGCGCCAGATGCCCGTCGGGTGGAACTGGAAGAACTCCATGTCCTCCAGCGGCAGGCCGCGGCGGTAGACCAGGGCCTGGCCGTCACCGGTGAGGGTGTGGGCGTTGGAGGTGACCTTGAAGAACTTGCCGGTGCCGCCGGAGGCGAACACGACCGACTTGGCCTGGAAGACGTGGATCTCGCCGGTGGACAGCTCGTAGGCGACGACGCCGGCCGTCTTGCCCTCGTTGATGAGCAGGTCGAGGACGTAGAACTCGTTGAAGAACTCGACGCCGTGCTTGACGCAGTTCTGGAACAGCGTCTGGAGGATCATGTGGCCGGTGCGGTCGGCCGCGTAGCACGAGCGGCGGACCGGGGCCTCGCCGTGGTTGCGGGAGTGACCGCCGAAGCGGCGCTGGTCGATCCGGCCCTGCTCGGTGCGGGAGAAGGGCAGACCCATCTTCTCCAGGTCGAGGACCGCGTCGATGGCCTCCTTGCACATGATCTCGGCGGCGTCCTGGTCGACCAGGTAGTCACCACCCTTGACCGTGTCGAAGGTGTGCCACTCCCAGTTGTCCTCCTCGACGTTGGCCAGGGCGGCGCACATGCCGCCCTGGGCCGCGCCGGTGTGGGACCGGGTCGGGTAGAGCTTGGTCAGGACGGCGGTGCGGCTGCGCTGCGTCGACTCGATGGCCGCGCGCATGCCGGCGCCGCCGGCGCCGACGATGACGGTGTCGTACTGGTGAATCTGCATGGGGGGTTAACTCGCCTCTGGCCTCTGCCGATGGTCGATGGTGCTCGCGGCTCAGATGTTGGGGTCGAAGGTGAAGATCACCAGGGTGCCCAGCAGCACGGTGAAGACCGTGGCGGTACCCATGAGCCCCTTGAGCCAGAGCCGGGTCGAGTCCTTCTCGGCGTAGTCGTTGATGACCTGACGCATGCCGTTGGCGCCGTGCAGCATGGCGAGCCAGAGCATCAGGAGGTCCCAGCCCTGCCAGAACGGCGAGGCCCAGCGGCCGGCCACGAAGGCGAAGCCGATCTTGGAGACGCCGCCGTCGAGCACCAGCATGATCAGCAGGTGGCCGAGGATCAGCACGACCAGGACGACACCGGACAGGCGCATGAAGAGCCAGGCCAGCATCTCGAAGTTGGTGCGGGTGCGGCGCGGGGTCTTGCCGGTCCGCTTGCGCGGAGGCTCGATGACGAACGCGTCGGCCGGGTTGCCGGTGCCCAGTCCCCTGCCGGTGTGCGCCTGCTTGGAAGGGACGACGATGGCGTCGGAGTATTCCGTGGACATGTCTCGGCTCACTTCCCGAACCAGGAGATCAGCGTGTGCTGGAGGATCCCGTAGAAGGAACCGGCCATCAGGACGACCCAGACTCCGACGACGGTCCAGAGCATCTGCTTCTGGTACTTCGGGCCCTTGGCCCAGAAGTCCACCGCCACGACCCGCAGGCCGTTGAGGGCGTGGAACAGGATGGCGGCCACCAGGCCGTACTCCATCAGGTTCACGAGGGGAGTCTTGTACGTCTGGATGACGGTGTCGTAGGACTCCGGCGACACTCGCACGAGGGCGGTGTCCAGGACGTGGGCGAACAGGAAGAAGAAGATGAGGACGCCGGTGACTCGATGAGCCACCCAGCTCCACATGCCTTCCCGGCCGCGGTACAGCGTTCCAGCCGGCACGGAAAAACCCTCCGGAAGCGATTGGGGGCTCGGCCGGCTTCGGTGTCGGTCAGCCCGGCCGGGTACGGTCCACCGGCCGCCAGCATCCTATCGACGCCTTGTCGTGGCGCGCCTCCGGGGGCCCCAGGTGTGATCAATCAGGCACTTCTGGCCTAGTTGCGCGGGAACCAAGGCGGCGATCACCGCGATGAGTGACCAGTCGGTCGCACTGGGTGTCGACCGGCATCCCTCCCACGGGTGAACCGGGCTCGGCCGTACTCGCGCGCGCCTGCCCGTGGAGGGGAGTGCGCCCGCGAGTACGGCCGTGGTTCAGTGCGCCGCGGCCTCCGAATGGGTGGCGACCAGGTGCTCCAGGCGGGTGAGGGCGATCCGGCGGAGTTCGTCGGCCGCGATCAGCCGCTCCTCGTCCGGGTCGTTGGCGAGCCGGGTGCGGATGGAGGAGAGCACGGTGTCGAGCATCTCCTCCGGGGCGACCCGTTCCAGGCAGACCACGAAGACGTGGCCGAACCGGGCCTCGTAGGCGGCGTGCGCCGCCCGCAGCGCGGTGTGCGCGGCCTGGCTTCCGGGAGCCCGCATGCCGAGCAGCGGCTGCGGCATCCAGCTCTCGTCGGCCAGCGCCTCGGCGAGGTCTGCCGGGCGGAGGTCGTAGGAGGCCTCGCTGGCGGCGGCCAGCAGGGACTCGATGTCGGGGTAGGGCCGGTGTGCGGTGAGGCGCAGGGCCCAGCGGTGGCTGCCGCAGCAGGCCAGCAGGGCCTCCTCGGCGGCGCCGGCGTCGGCTTCGTTGAAGCGGTGCAACCCGAGGAGGGTCGGCTCTGTTCTGGCGTCGAGCCGCTGTGACGGGATGTCGCTGGCCAGCGGGTCCTCCTCCTGAGGGCGGGAAGGTGCCGGTGAAGTGGGGTGGATGGCGTAGCTGGAGTATGGGGCCGCGGAGGGGCGCTCGGGGCCGGTCCGTCAGCGCCTCAAAGGTAGTTGAGCGCTCATCAGTTGGGGAGGGCGCGCGCCGAATTCATCCGGACGAGCTATCAAGTTGTGACGTTGACGCCCGGGTGTCAGCGCCCTCCCCGTCGCAGGCGCCCTCCCCGCCATCGGCACAGCTCAGGCGCGGTGGACCTTGTGGTTGGCGGCCTGCGCCCGGGGGCGGACCACCAGCAGGTCGATGTTCACGTGCGAGGGCCGGGTGACCGCCCACGCCACCGTGTCCGCGATGTCCTCCGAGGTGAGCGGTTCGGCCACGCCCGCGTACACCGCGGCGGCCTTCTCCTCGTCGCCGCGGAAGCGGGTGACCGCGAAGCCCTCGGACTTCACCATGCCGGGCGCGATCTCGATCACCCGGATGGGCTCCCCGCACAGCTCCAGCCGCAGCGTGGCCGCGATGGTGTGGGCCGCGTGCTTGGCCGCGACGTACCCGCCGCCGCCCTCGTACGCGGCCAGCGCGGCCGTCGAGGAGAGCACCAGCACCGTGCCGTCGCCGGTGGCCCGCAGGGCCGGCAGCAGGGCCTGGGTCACGTGCAGCACGCCGAGCACGTTCACCTCGTACATGGCCCGCCAGTCGGCCGGGTCGCCGTGCTCGACCGTCTCGGCGCCGATCGCGCCGCCGGCGTTGTTCACCAGGACGTCCACCCGGCCGACCCCGGCCGCGAAGGCGTCCACGGCGGCGCGGTCGGTCACGTCCAGGGTGACGGCCCGGGCCGAACCGCCCCCGGCGCCGATCTCCTTCGCCAGCGCCTCGACGCGCTCGGTGCGGCGGGCGGTCAGCACCACCTCGAAGCCCTCGGCGGCCAGCCGGCGCGCGGTCGCCGCGCCGATTCCGCTGCTGGCACCGGTGACCACGGCCACCTTCTGCTCGGTCATTGCCACTCCCTGGGGCTCGTCGGTCGTTCACCCGATCATCTCAACCGCGTCGCCGCCCCGGCGGGCCGGCCGGACCCTGGACCAGGAGGACCGATTCCAGTTCCGGAGGGACCCCCATGGCCGCCGAGCCGCGCCGCGCCGAGTCGGGCTTCGAGATCGAGCCGCTGTACGGACCCGAGTCCCTGGCGGGCTGGGACGCCGGCGCCCGGCTGGGCCGGCCGGGGGAGTACCCCTACACCCGGGGCGTCCATCCGACGATGTACACCGGCCGGCCCTGGACGATGCGCCAGTACGCGGGGTTCGGCACCGCCGCCGAGTCCAACGCCCGCTACCGGCAGCTGATCGCGGGCGGCGGCACCGGCCTCTCGGTCGCCTTCGACCTGCCCACCCAGATGGGCTACGACTCGGACGCGCCGCTCGCCGCCGGGGAGGTCGGCAGGGTGGGCGTGGCCGTGGACGGCGTCGAGGACATGGCGGTGCTGTTCGACGGCATCCCGCTCGGCGCGGTGTCCACCTCGATGACCATCAACGCGCCCGCCGCCCCGCTGCTGCTCCTCTACCAACTCGTCGGCGAGGCCCAGGGGGTGGCGCCGGCCGAGCTCACCGGAACGGTCCAGAACGACGTGCTGAAGGAGTACATCGCCCGCGGCACGTACATCTTCCCGCCGCAGCCCTCGCTGCGGCTGACCGCCGACGTGTTCCGGTACTGCCGGGCCGAGATCCCGCGCTGGAACACCATCTCGATCTCCGGCTACCACATGGCCGAGGCCGGGGCCGATCCCGCGCAGGAGATCGCCTTCACCCTGGCCAACGGCATCGCCTACGTCCGCGCCGCGCTCGACGCCGGAATGGCCGTGGACGAATTCGCGCCCCGCCTCTCGTTCTTCTTCGTGGCCCGCACGACCTTGTTGGAGGAAGTGGCCAAGTTCCGCGCCGCACGCAGGATTTGGGCCAGAGTCATGCGGGACGGATTCGGTGCCCGGGACCCGCGCTCGCAGACGCTGCGGTTCCACACCCAGACCGCGGGAGTGCAGCTCACCGCCCAGCAGCCGGAGGTCAACCTGGCCCGGGTCACCGTGCAGGCACTCGCCGCGGTGCTCGGCGGCACCCAGTCGCTGCACACCAACGGCTTCGACGAGGCGATCGCGCTGCCCACCGAGAAGGCCGCCCGGCTCGCCCTGCGCACCCAGCAGGTGCTCGCGTACGAGACCGACGTGACCGCCACCGTCGACCCGTTCGCCGGCTCCTACGCCGTCGAGTCGCTCACCGACGGGGTGGAGGCCGCCGCGCGGGCGCTGATGGACCGGATCGAGGAGCGGGGCGGCGCCGTGGCCGCGATCGAACAGGGCTACCAGAAGGGCGAGATCGAGCGCACCGCCTACCGGCTCCAGCGGGAGACCGACTCCGGTGAGCGGACCGTGGTCGGCGTCAACCGCTTCCGGTCGGACACGGAGGAGCCGTACCGGCCGCTGCGGGTGGACCCGGCGGTCGAGGAGCGGCAGGCGCGGCGGCTGGCCCGGCTGCGGGCCGAGCGTTCCGCCGCCGCCGTCGGCCGGGAGCTGGACGCGCTGCGCCGCGCCGCCGAGGGGACGGAGGTCGTGCTGTACCCGATGAAGGAGGCGCTGGCCGCCCGGGCCACCGTCGGCGAGGTCTGCGACGCGCTGCGCGAGGTGTGGGGGACGTACGCCCCGGTGGAGCGCTTCTGACGTCCTGCTGAACGCCGGTCAACTTGACGGTGCCGCAGCGGAAGTGTCGGCCGTGACCGCCGGCGTGGGGGATCGTTGCACAGGTCACGCAACCCGGGGAAGGCGGCTGAAACGAGATGTCATACCCACCTGTCCGGCCGGTATGCGCCCATCCGGAGACAAGTTTTCCGGAAGTCGGGCCAAATCCCCCCAACAGGCCTACGATTGGCGAGATGAACCGTCCTGAGCCCGCTCAGTCGGGCGCCACTCTCGCCGTCGCACGCCCTGCCACCGATCTCCGTGAGCGGGTCCGCGCGCTGGAGCCCGAGCTGGTCGCCTTCCGTCGTGATCTGCACCGGCACCCGGAGCTGGGCCGCCAGGAGTTCCGCACCACCGGGCTGCTGCGCGACCGGCTGGTGGCGGCCGGCCTGGAACCCCGGGTGCTGCCCGGCGGCACCGGAATGCTCGTCGACATCGTCCCGCCCGGCACCACCCCGGGCACGGAGCTCCTGGCCTTCCGCGCCGACATCGACGCGCTGCCGATCGACGACGCCAAGACCGACGTGCCGTACCGCTCCTCCGTCCCCGGCCGGGCCCACGCCTGCGGGCACGACGTGCACACCTCGGTGGTGCTCGGCACCGGCCTGGTGCTGGCCGAGGCCGTCCGCACCGGAGAGCTGCGCCGCCCCGTCCGGCTGGTGTTCCAGCCCGCCGAGGAGGTCATGCCCGGCGGCGCGCTGGACGTGGTCAAGGCCGGCGGGATGGAGGGCGTCGGGCGGATCTTCGCGGTGCACTGCGACCCGAAGGTGGAGGTCGGCCGGATCGCCCTGCGGGTCGGGGCGATCACCTCGGCCTGCGACCGCCTGGTGCTCCACCTGGACGGCCCCGGCGGGCACACCGCCCGCCCGCACCTGACCACCGACCTGGTCACCGCGGTCGCCAAGGCGGCCGCCGACCTCCCGGGCATGCTGGCCCGCCGGATGGACCCGCGCTGGGGCGTCAGCCTGGCCTGGGGGCGGATCGCCTCCGGTTCCGCGCCCAACGTCATCCCCCAGCACGCCGAACTGGAGGGCACCGTCCGCTGCCTGGAACTGGACGGCTGGCGCGAGGCACCGGACCTGCTGCACGAGCTGATCGCCAAGCTGGCCGAGACCTACCGGGCCAAGTGGACGCTGGACTACCACCGCGGAGTGCCGCCGGTGGTCAACGAGGCGGTCTCGGTCGCGCGGCTGGACGAGGTGATGCACGCCCGTTTCGCGGGCGACGGCGCCGTGGTGGTGGAGGGCACCGAACAGAGCCTGGGCGGCGAGGACTTCTCCTGGTACCTGGAGCACGCCCCGGGCGCGCTGGCCCGGCTCGGCGTCCGCGCCCCCGGCGACGCCACCGTCAGGGACCTCCACCAGGGCCGGTTCGACGTGGACGAGCGGGCGATCGGCGTCGGCGTGGAACTGTTCTCGGCGCTGGCCCTGGAGGGGGAGGGCAGCTGACGGGCGGTCCCGGGGGCGGTGTTTCCGCCGTGTGACGGGATCGTCAGCACCGTTGGGGTCGTGGCGATCCGAGGCGCCGGATGGGGTCCGTAAACTGGGCCAAACCGACCTCGGATCACCGTCCGCGCACGGGTTGGCGTCTCAGGAAGAACATCAGACCACGGTTTGGTAACAACCCGGAGGCGCTACCAGCCCGTAACACAACCGTGTTCTACGCGCGTTACGGTGGCGTCCGACCACGCCAAACGGTTGCGTGTAGAAGGAGATACCCCCTTGCGCCGTTCCATGAAGCTCGCCGCGGTTGTGCTCTCAGGTTCCCTGGGCATGGCCTCGCTCGCCGCTTGCGGCGCAAAGAGCACCGACACCTCCTCCACCGCCGGCTCGGGCGACGGTTCGCTCAAGGTCGGCATGGCCTACGACATCGGCGGCCGTGGCGACCAGTCGTTCAACGACTCCGCCGCCCGTGGTCTCGACAAGGCCAAGTCCGACCTCGGCGTCAACGTGACCGAGGCCGAGGCCAAGCAGGGCGAGGCCGAGGCCGACAAGGAGACCCGCCTCAAGAACCTGATCGACGCGGGCTACAAGACGATCGTCGCGGTCGGCTTCGTCTACCAGCCGGCCGTCAACAAGGTCGCCAAGGACAACCCGAACGTCAAGTTCGCGATCATCGACTCGAACGACAAGGACCAGCCGGCCAACGTCACCTCGCTGCTCTTCGCCGAGCAGGAGGGTTCGTACCTGGCCGGTGTCGCCGCCGCGAACAAGTCGAAGACCAAGCACGTCGGCTTCATCGGCGGTGTGCAGTCCGAGCTGATCAAGAAGTTCGAGGCCGGTTACACGGCGGGTGTGAAGTCCGTCGACCCGAACATCACGGTCGAGACCACCTACCTGACGACCCCGCCGGACTTCACCGGCTTCGCCTCGCCCGACAAGGGCAAGGAGGCCGCCCAGGGCCAGCTCGACAAGGGCGCGGACGTCATCTACGCCGCCGCCGGCTCCTCCGGCAACGGCGCCATCGAGGCCGTCGCCAACAAGCAGGGCGCCCTGGCCATCGGCGTCGACTCCGACCAGGCCAACCAGCCGGCCCTGGCGAAGTACAAGAACAGCATCCTGACCTCGATGGTCAAGAACGTCGACACCGCGGTGTTCTCGTACGTCGACTCGGTCAAGAAGGGTCAGAACCCGACCGGCGTCAAGCTGTTCGACCTGAAGGCCGACGGTGTCTCGCTCGCCACCACCGGCGGCAAGCTGGACGACATCCAGGACAAGCTGAAGGCCGCCGCCGAGGCGATCAAGTCCGGCGCCACCACCATTCCGACCGCGCCGTCCAACAAGTAAGGACCGCGCGTTCCGGACACCGCAGCGCCCGCCGCCTGCCCGGCGGCGCGACGGATCCGCACAGTTCACGGGAGGGGCCCGGCAGGGTGCGCCGAAGGCGTACCCCCGGGCCCCGTTCCGTCCCCACGTTCACCCCCTTGGCCCTCCCAGCGCAATGACGCGCCTCCAGACCACCAGGAGATCGCCATCACCGCATCCGAGCCCGTCCCGCCCCACGAGGACGGCACCCCCAGCGCGGGGACGGCGACGCCGGCCGTCGAACTGCGCGGCATCACCAAGCGCTTCCCCGGTGTCGTGGCCAACCACGACATCAACCTCACCGTCCGCACCGGCACCGTGCACGCCCTGATGGGGGAGAACGGCGCCGGCAAGTCGACGCTGATGAAGATCCTCTACGGCATGCAGAAGCCGGACGAGGGCACCATCGCCATCAACGGCGAGACGTGCGAGTTCAACACCCCCGGTGACGCCATCTCCCGCGGCGTCGGCATGGTGCACCAGCACTTCATGCTCGCCGACAACCTCACCGTGTGGGAGAACGTCGTCCTCGGCGGCGAGAAGCTCCACGGCATCGGCGCCAAGGCGAAGGCGAAGATCAAGGAGATCTCCGACCAGTACGGCCTGGGCGTGCGCCCGGACGCCCTGGTCGAGGACCTCGGCGTGGCCGACCGCCAGCGCGTCGAGATCCTCAAGGTCCTGTACCGCGGCGCCAAGATCCTGATCCTCGACGAGCCCACGGCCGTGCTGGTCCCGCAGGAGGTCGACGCGCTGTTCGACAACCTGCGCGACCTCAAGTCCGAGGGCGTCACCGTCATCTTCATCTCGCACAAGCTGCACGAGGTGCTCGCGGTGGCCGACGCGATCAGCGTCATCCGGCGCGGCACCACGGTCGGCGACGCCGACCCGAAGGCCGTCACCGCCCGCCAGCTCGCCGAGCTGATGGTCGGCGCCGAGCTGCCCTCCCCGGAGAGCCGCGAGTCGACCGTCACCGACACCGTGATGCTCGACGTCGACGGGCTGCGGATCGCCAAGACCGACGCCGAGGGCATCGAGCGCGTCGTCCTGGACGACATCTCGCTGCGCATCCACAAGGGCGAGATCCTCGGCATCGCCGGTGTCGAGGGCAACGGCCAGGCCGAACTGGTCGAGGCCATCATGGGCATGCTGGCGCTGAACGCCGGCACCGTCACCCTGGACGGCGAGGACCTCTCCGGCGCCCAGACCCGGGCCCGCCGCGAGGCCGGCATCGGCTACATCCCCGAGGACCGGCACCGGCACGGCCTGCTGCTGGAGGCCCCGCTCTGGGAGAACCGCATCCTCGGCCACGTCACCGAGACGCCCAACTCCAAGGGCCTGCTGCTCGACCCGACCGCCGCCCGGGCGGACACCCAGCGGATCGTCGAGGAGTACGACGTCCGCACTCCCGGCATCGAGGTCACCGCGGCCTCGCTCTCCGGCGGCAACCAGCAGAAGCTGATCATCGGCCGCGAGATGAGCCACCAGCCCAAGCTGCTGATCGCCGCCCACCCCACCCGCGGTGTGGACGTCGGCGCCCAGGCGCAGATCTGGGAGCACATCCGGGTCGCCCAGCGGGCCGGCCTGGCCGTCCTGCTGATCTCCGCCGACCTGGACGAGCTGATCGGCCTGTCCGACACCATCCGGGTGATCTACCGCGGCCGTCTGGTCGCCGACGCCGACCCGGCCACCGTCACCGCCGAGGACCTCGGCACCGCGATGACCGGCGCGGCCAGCGGCCACCTCGAGTCCGAGCCGGAGGCCGTCGCCGACGCGCGGGCCGTCGCGGCCGAGGGCACCGAGGCCGAGGCCGGGCCCCAGCCCACCGACACCGCCGACGACCCGCAGGCGGGGGAGTAACCCATGACCAGTCCCAACCCCGCCGCCGCGAAGCCCGGCCTGGCCAAGCGGTTCAGCGGCGAGCGGATCGTGCTGGCACTGGCGGCGCCGGTGCTCGCGGTCCTGCTCTCCATCGTGATCTGTTCCGTCCTGCTGGCGACCTCGGGCAAGAACCCGTTCGACGCGTGGAACGTGATGCTCACGTACGCCGGCAAGTCGGACGGCCAGGTGGGCATCCTCAACCGGTCCACCACCTACTACCTGGCCGCCGCGGCCGCCGCGTTCGGGTTCCGGATGAACCTGTTCAACATCGGCGTCGAGGGCCAGTACAAGGTCGCGGCGCTGTTCGCGGCCTTCGTCGGCGCCAAGCTGGACCTGCCGGCCTTCATCCAGATCCCGCTGCTGCTGCTCACCGCCATGCTGGTCGGTGGTCTGTACGCGAGCGTCGCCGGTCTGCTGAAGGTCTACCGCGGTGTCAGCGAGGTCATCTCGACCATCATGCTGAACTCGATCGCGACCGCGATCATCGGCCTGCTGCTCGTCCCCGGCATCTTCGCGCCGAAGACCAGCGGCACCACCAACTCGATCCAGACCGAGCCGATCTCGCAGTCCAGCCACTTCTTCTCGATGGAGACGGCCGGCGGGACGCTCTGGGGCTTCATCTTCGTCGCCGCCCTGGTCGGCGTGGTCTTCCAGTTCGTGCTGACCCGCACCCGGTTCGGCTTCGACCTGCGCGCCACCGGCCGCTCGGAGTCCGCCGCGACCGCCTCCGGCGTGAACGTCAAGCGCATGGTGGTCATCTCGATGGTGGTCTCCGGCGCGATCGCCGGTCTGATCGGCCTGCCCGAACTGCTGCAGAACTCGTACTACTTCGGCCAGAGCTTCCAGCCCGGTCTGGGCTTCCTGGGCATCTCGATCGCCCTGCTCGGCCGCAACAGCCCGATCGGCATGGCCTTCGCGGCGCTGCTGTTCGCCTTCCTGGACGTCACCGGCTCGGTGCTGCCGCTCCAGGGCGGCTTCCCCTTCGAGATCGTCGACGTCATGAAGGGCACCATCGTCATCTGCGTCGTCGTCGCGTACGAGCTGGTGCGCCGCTACGGCCTGAAGCGCCAGCAGCAGAAGGTCGGCGCCCAGCTCGCCGCCCAGGCCGCCGCGAACAGTGAGAAGAAGGAGGTGTCCGCATGAGCACGGCCACCGCTGCCCGCCCGAAGGCGTCGGGCGCACCCGCGAAGAAGCGCAAGCTGTCCTGGCCGGTCGTCCTGCTCCTGATCGCGGGCGCCCTGGTGCTGTTCTCCGCCGTGGGCATGGCCACCGGCAACCACTCGCTGACCTCCTCCGGGCAGGTCACCGCCGCGCTCGGCGCGGCCGTGCCGATCGGCATGGCCGGTCTCGGCGGCCTCTGGTCCGAGCGGGCCGGCGTGGTCAACATCGGCCTCGAAGGCATGATGGTCGCCGGCACCTTCTGCGGCGCCTGGGCGGGCTACCTGGTCAACCCGTGGGTCGGCCTGCTGGCCGGCATGCTGGGCGGGGCCGTCGGCGGCCTGCTGCACGCGGTCGTCACCGTCACCTTCGGCGTCGACCACATCGTCTCCGGCGTCGGCATCAACCTGCTGATCCCCGGCATCTGCGCGTACGTCAACCGGATCTACTACAAGGACTACGTCTCGGCCGGTGCCGGCCAGAACCAGTCCCCGCCGGCGGACCCGCTGCCGTACATCACCGTCCCGGGGCTGTCCTCCTGGCTGAAGGAGATCGAGGGCCACCACTGGTTCTTCGTCTCGGACATCGCGGGCGTGCTCGGCGGCCTGGTCACCAACATCTCGGTGGTCGTGCTGCTGGCCGGCGTGCTGATCGTGGTCAGCTACTTCGCCCTCTGGCGCACGGTGTTCGGCCTGCGGCTGCGCTCCTGCGGCGAGAACCCGACCGCCGCCGAGTCGCTGGGCGTCAACGTCTACAAGTACAAGTACCTCGCGGTCATCGCCTCCGGTGCCTTCGCCGGCCTCGGCGGGGCGTACCTGTCGCTGGTCGCGGCGCACTTCTACAAGGACGGCCAGACCCTCGGCCGCGGCTTCATCGGCCTCGCCGCGATGATCTTCGGCAACTGGATGCCCGGCGGGCTCGCCATGGGCGCCGGCCTGTTCGGCTTCACCGACAGCCTCCAGCTGCGCGACCCGGAGTCGGTGCACGTGCTGATCCTGATCGTGGGCATCGCGATGGTCCTGCTCGCGCTCTGGCAGCTGTACCGCCGCAAGTACACCGCGACGGTGATCTCCTTCGTGGTGGCCGGCGGCCTGATCGCCTGGTACGCGCTCACCGACGAGGTGCAGCGCCCGCTGATCGTCGCCACGCCGTACCTGATCACCCTGGTGGTGCTCTCGCTGGCCTCGCAGCGGCTGCGGATGCCGAAGGCGGACGGCCAGATCTACCGCAAGGGCCAGGGCAAGTGACCGCCCCCGGGCCTCAGGCGCCGTCCGCGATCGACTGGGAACTGCTGCGTTCGGCGGCGCGCGAGGCCATGGGCCGCGCGTACGCGCCGTACAGCCGCTTCCCGGTCGGCGCGGCGGCGCTGGTGGACGACGGCCGGGTGATCACCGGCTGCAACGTGGAGAACGCCTCGTACGGGCTCGGGCTGTGCGCCGAGTGCGGGCTGGTGTCGGCGCTGCACTCCTCCGGCGGTGGCCGGCTGGTCGCCTTCACCTGCGTGGACCGCGCCGGCGAACTGCTGATGCCGTGCGGGCGCTGCCGCCAGCTGCTGTACGAGCACGGAGGACCCGGCCTGCTGGTCGAACTGCCCTCGGGCGTCAAGCCGATGAGCGAGGTCCTGCCGGACGCGTTCGGGCCCGAGCGGCTCTAGCCAGGCTCTGGCCGCCAATTCTGTTACGCGCGTAGAGTGTCGCGAGTGGGCCGGACCCGGCCATCTCGCGGCACTCTTCGCTTTTGAAACCCCTCTTGGAGCACGCATGGACGCCATCTCCGTCATCAGGACCAAGCGCGATCGCGGAGAGCTGAGCGACGCTCAGATCGACTGGGTCATCGACGCCTACACCCGCGGCGAGGTCGCCGACGAGCAGATGTCCGCGCTGGCGATGGCGATCCTGCTGAACGGGATGAAGCCGCACGAGATCAGCCGCTGGACCGACGCCATGATCCGCTCCGGCGTCCGGATGGACTTCTCCTCGCTGCCGCTGCCCACCAGCGACAAGCACTCCACCGGCGGCGTCGGCGACAAGATCACCCTGCCGCTCGCCCCGCTGGTCGCCGCCTGCGGCGCCGCCGTCCCGCAGCTGTCCGGCCGCGGCCTCGGCCACACCGGCGGCACCCTCGACAAGCTGGAGTCCATCCCCGGCTGGCGCGCCCTGCTCTCCAACGAGGAGATGCTGGACGTGCTGCGCTCCGTCGGCGCGGTGATCTGCGCGGCGGGCGACGGCCTCGCGCCGGCCGACAAGAAGCTGTACGCGCTGCGCGACGTCACCGGCACCGTTGAGGCGATCCCGCTGATCGCCTCCTCGATCATGTCCAAGAAGATCGCCGAGGGCACCGGCGCACTCGTCCTGGACGTCAAGGTCGGCTCCGGGGCCTTCATGAAGAACCTGGACGACGCCCGCGAACTGGCCCGCACCATGGTCGGCCTGGGCACCACCGCCGGCGTCAACACCGTCGCCCTGCTCACCGACATGTCCACCCCGCTCGGCCTCACCGCGGGCAACGCCCTGGAGGTCCGGGAGTCCCTGGAGGTGCTGGCGGGCGGCGGCCCGGCCGACGTCGTCGAGCTGACCCTCGCACTCGCCCGCGAGATGCTCGCCGCGGCCGGCGTGCACGGCAAGGACCCGGCGGACGCGCTGCGCGACGGCTCCGCGATGGACCACTGGCGCCGCATGATCGCCGCCCAGGGCGGCGACGTGGACGCCCCGCTCCCGGTCGCCCGCGAGCAGCAGGTCATCCCCGCCCCCGCCTCCGGCGTGCTCACCGCGCTGGACGCCTACGCGATCGGCGTCTGCGCCTGGCGCCTGGGCGCCGGCCGCGCCCGCAAGGAGGACCCGGTCCAGGCCGGTGCCGGCGTCGAGATGCACGCCAAGCCCGGCGACACCGTGACGGCCGGCGAGCCCCTGCTGACCCTCCACACCGACACCCCGGAGCGCTTCGGCTACGCCGTCGAGGCCCTGGCCGGCGCCATCGAGGTCGCCCCGGCCGGCACCGCCTTCACGCCGAACCCGATCGTCCTCGACCGCATCGCGTAGTCATACGATTACTCCATGTGCGGCGGCGTGTCCTATGCTGCCGCACATGGGAATTGACCGCTTCACGGTCGAGATCGAACCCGAGGTCCGCGACTGGCTCATCGCGCTGTCGGCGCGGCACTATTCCAGGGCGATGCGCGCCGTCGATCTCCTGGCGGACTGTCCGACGACGCTCGGCGAGCCGTACTCGCGTCATCTGGACGGACCGGTGCGCGAGCTCCGCATCGATCTGGGTGGCGCGGCCACGAGAGTCACCTACTGGCTCGCACCCGGGCGACGGATCATTCTGCTGACGGTGTTCACCAAGAAACGGATGCGCGAGACTACAGAGGTCACCCGGGCGCTGTGGGCTCAGAAGATCTGCGAGTCCGAACACGAACCCGCACACGGAGAGTTCAGCCGGATCGTCCCGGAAGGAGAGCAACGGTGAGCCACTACCAGTGGAAGACCCGCCGCACCCGCGAGCTGTTGGGCGAGCAGGTTCCGGAGAGCCCGGAGGAGGCTGCTGAGCGGCTTGAGTTCCACTACTCCTGGGCATTCGGGCAGGCCCTGTACGACCGGCGGACCGCTCTCGGCCTGTCGGAGGCCGATGTGGCGCGCCGGGCGCACATGACCGAAGAGGAGATCGAGTCCATCGAGGGCGCGGGCGTGGTGCCCACGCTCCCGCTGCTGCAACGGCTGGCGGCCGCGCTGGAATCGGAGCTCGACATCCACGTCACGCCCGATACCCAGGCCACCGTCCGTTTCCAGGCCCCGGCTGCCTGAGCACCCCGGGGCCCGTACCCGCTCGGCGGGTGCGGGCCCCTCCGCATGCTCAGGCGTACGTGAGCGGGCCACCGGTGTCGAGCGTCCACGGGCCGACGGCGACCCTGTCGCCGAAGGTGCGGGCGTCGAGCTGCCGGGAGAGGAGCGGTACGGCGAGCTCGTGGCGCTTCACGGGCGGCCGAAGATGTCGTGGGTGCCGATCCGGCGCCAGACGATGTGCGGTTCGCCGCCCTGGACCGGGGTTCCGTAGCTGAAGGTCGCCCGGCCGTCCGGGGCCCAGGTCATCTCCCAGATCTCCGGGTGGCCCTGCACCTTCTTGACCCGCAGGCCTCGGCGGAAGCCCCGGCCGGCGCGGAGGTCCGCGACGAACTGGGCCACGGCGACCAGGAACGCGGCTTTCTGCGCGGCGGTCAGGCTCTTCCAGTCGCGCAGGAAATGGGCCAGTGACTCATACGTCGGCACGGCGCTGGATCTCCCCCAGGTCGAGGCCGGCCTCGTCGGCGAGTGACTGGAGGAAGGCGTCCCCGTCCTGGAACACCTCGCCCCGCTCGCCTTCGGCGATCGCCTCGTCGACCTCCTGCTCCTTCTCCTGCCAGGAGCCGCTCCAGAACCACGCCTGGTCGTCCGGGATGACGGAGGCCGGGGTCAGGACGATCCGGCCGTCCTCCACCGCGACCACGAGTTGGTCGCCCTCCTGGAGGTCCAACTGCTCCCTTATCTCCTGCGGAATGGTGACCACGCCCTTCTTCCGTACGGGCGTGGACACCAGGTGGGGGCGACGACGGCGCTTGAGGTCTGCCATGGGGAAAGTCTACCTGGCGGAAAGTCTGCCCAGCTGTTCCGCCCGCCGGGAGGCGTGGGCCTGGCGGGTGGCGTAGAGGGTGACGGCGGCGGCGAGGGCCATGGCGGTGAGGCCGACGGTGGCGGCGCCGGGCCAGCCGGTGGCGTGGTAGGCGTCGGCGCCGAGGGTGCCGCCGAGGCTGTTGCCGAGGTAGTAGGCGATCAGGTAGAGGGCGGAGGCCTGGGCGCGGCCCTCGGTGGCGGTGCGGCCGACCGAGGAGGAGGCGGTGGCGTGGCCGGCGAAGAAGCCGGCGGTGATCAGGACCAGGCCGAGCAGGGCGCAGGCCAGGGACTCGGCGAGGGAGAGCAGCAGGCCGGCGGCGGTCACGCCGATGGAGACGTAGAGGGTGCCGCGCCGCCCGAGGCGGCCGGAGAGCCGGCCGGCCGCGGCGGAGGTGCCGGTGCCGACCAGGTAGACGGCGAAGATCGAGGCGGCGATCGACTCCGGCAGGTGGAACGGGGCGGCGATCAGCCGGTAGCCGACGGTGTTGTAGACCGCGCCGAACACGGCCATGAAGAGCATCCCGAGCGCGTACAGCCGCACCAGCAGCGGGTTGCGCAGGTGCCGCCCGACGGTGCGGGCGAGCGCGCGGGCGTCCACCGGGGCCGGGGCGAAGTGCCGGGCGGCGGGGATCAGCAGCCGGAAGACGAGGGTGGCGAGCAGCGCGAGGACGGCGGAGGCGGCGAGGCCCCAGCGCCAGCCGAGCCCGGCGGCGGTCCAGCCGGAGAGCAGTCGGCCGCCCATGCCGCCGATGCTGTTGCCGGCCACGTACAGGCCCATCGCGGAGGGCAGCGCGCTGGGGTGGACCTCTTCGGCGAGGTAGGCCATGGCGGTGGCCGGGAGTCCGGCGAGGGCGGCGCCCTGGAGGGCCCGCAGCGTGACGAGGGTGGTGAGGTCCGGCGCGAAGGGCAGGGTGAGGGCGAGCGCGGAGGCGGCGAGCGTGGAGGCCGTCATCACCGCGGTGCGGCCGTACCGGTCGGAGAGCGCGCTGGCGGGGAGCAGTCCGAGGGCGAGGCCGAGGGTGGCGGCGGAGGCCGTCCAGCTGGCTTGGCCGGGGGTGAGGTCGAGGTCGGCCGAGAGGACCGGCAGCAGGCCCTGGGTGGAGTAGAGCAGGACGAAGGTCGCGACCCCGGCGGCGAACAGGGCGAGGTTGGCGCGGCGGAAGGCGCGCAGGCCGGGGCGGAGGCGGTCGTCCGCGGGGGTGGCGGAGGGGGCGGCATCCGGGGTGGTCGCGGATGCCCTGGTATCGGAGGGCTGCATGACGTCGACCGTAGGCCCGCCCCCGTTGATGCGTCCAATGCATGAGGCGTGGATGATCGATGCACTGGCGTATGGGTCGAGGTGGTGTGCGGTGTCGGGTCCGGAGACGGTGGACGGTGGCGAGCAGCGGTACCGGGCGGCCGAGTTGGGCCCGGAGGAGCCGGCCGTGCTGCTGGCGCCCCGGCTGGCCCAGTTCGCGGCGGTGGCCCGGCTGGAGCACGTGACCCGGGCGGCCGCGCTGCTCGGGGTGCCGCAGCCGACGCTGTCGCGCGCGGTGGCCCGGCTGGAGGAGGAGCTGGGGGTGGACCTGTTGGCCCGTCAGGGTCGTGCGGTCCGGCTGACCAGGGCGGGCCGGCTGTTGCTGGCCTCGGTGGAGCGGGCGCTGGCGGAGGTCGAGCGCGGTGCGGCGGCGGCGCGGGCGGAGGCGGACCCGGAGGTGGGCCTGGTGTCCTTCGGCTTCCTGCACACGATGGGCCCGGACGCGGTGCCGGCGCTGCTGCGCGGCTTCCGCGCGGAGCGTCCGCGGGTGCGGTTCCAGCTGGTGCAGGACTACGGCGCGGCGATGCTGGAGCGCCTGCGGGCGGGGGAGTTGGACCTGTGCCTGGTCGCGCCGCTGCCGGACGACCCGGCGTTCACCGCCCGCCCGCTGGACGAGCAGCGGCTGCACCTGGTCGTCCCGGCGGACCACCGGCTGGCCGGGCGGCGGCGGATCCGGCTGGCGGAGGTGGCCGAGGAGCCGTTCGTCGGACTGGAGCGGGGGTACGGGCTGCGCGTGATCACGGACGGCTTCTGCGCGGAGGCCGGGTTCGTGCCGCGGCTGGCGTTCGAGGGGGAGGAGGCGGAGACGCTGCGCGGGCTGGTGGCGGCCGGGCTGGGGGTGGCGCTGCTGCCGCCGGCCCTGGTGCCGCGGCCGGGGGTGGTGGAGCTGGAGGTGACGGCGCCGCGCGCCCGGCGGGCGATCGGGCTGGCCTGGGCGGCGGGGCGGCCGCTGACCCCGCCGGCGGCGGCGTTCCGGGACTTCGTGCTCTCCCGGCGCGGTCGGCTGGTGCAGCACGACTGACGCCGTGGCGGCGGCGGGTTGACGCCTTGGTGGATCGTATGGACCGGGCGGTGGAATTCCGCATGGAGATTGGACCATCCGGTGGTGTTCGCGGTGGTCGGTCTACGCGCGTAGGGGCTATATTTCCGCAATGGAACAGCAGATCCCCGTCACCACCGCGGGCACCGGCCCGCGCATCCCCACCGCCGACCAGATCCGCCGCGCGCCGAAGGTCCTCCTGCACGACCACCTGGACGGCGGGCTGCGCCCGGAGACCGTGGTCGAGCTGGCCGCCGCCTGCGGCTACCAGGGCCTGCCCACCACCGACCCGAAGGAACTCGGGGAGTGGTTCCGCGAGGCCGCCGACTCCGGCTCGCTGGTCCGCTACCTGGAGACCTTCGCGCACACCTGCGCCGTGATGCAGACCCGCGAGGCACTGGTCAAGGTCGCCGCGGACTGCGCCGAGGACCTGGCCGCCGACGGCGTCGTGTACGCCGAGGTCCGCTACGCCCCCGAGCAGCACCTGGAGGCCGGACTGAGCCTGGACGAGGTCGTCGACGCCGTCCAGGAGGGCTTCCGCCTCGGCGAGGCCAAGGCCCGCGAGGCCGGCCACCGGATCCGCGTCGGCACCCTGCTGACCGCGATGCGGCACGCCGCCCGGTCCACCGAGATCGCCGAACTGGCCAACCGCCACCGGGACCGGGGCGTGGTCGGCTTCGACATCGCCGGTGCCGAGGCCGGCTTCCCGCCCACCCGCCACCAGGCCGCCTTCGACTACCTCAAGGGCGAGAACAACCACTTCACCATCCACGCGGGCGAGGCCTTCGGCCTGCCGTCGATCTGGGAGGCCCTGCAGTGCTGCGGCGCCGACCGGCTCGGCCACGGCGTGCGGATCGTCGACGACATCACGGTGGGCGAGGACGGCGCGGTCGAACTGGGCCGGCTGGCCGCGTACGTGCGCGACAAGCGCGTCCCGCTGGAGATGTGCCCGACCTCCAACATCCAGACCGGCGCCGCCGCTTCGTACGCCGAGCACCCGATCGGGCTGCTCAGCCGGCTGAAGTTCCGGGTCACCGTGAACACCGACAACCGGCTGATGAGCGGCACCAGCATGAGCCGGGAGTTCGGGCACGTGGTGGACGCCTTCGGCTTCACCCTGGGGGACCTGGAGTGGTTCACGGTGAACGCGATGAAGTCCGCGTTCCTGCCCTTCGACGAGCGGCTGGCGATGATCAACGACGTGATCAAGCCGGGCTACGCCGAGCTGAAGGCGGAGTGGCTGTTCAGCGTGGGTGCCGGCGGCCACTGAGCGGCCCCGGTCCTCGCGTCGGATGAACGCCCGCTTTGGGCAACGGAGTTGGCGTTCATCCGACTACTCACTCGGGTGAGTGAACGCCCTTTGGCTCCCGCGCGACCGGCTCACTACGGTGTGCCAGTCATGCCGACACGTCGCGGCGGCGGTCGCCCGTCCGCCGGTCCCGTGCGTGGAAGTCGGCCACCGACGAGGACCCAAAGGGGACCAACCATGAAGCAGGCTCTCAAGGCCGCCGGCACCGCGGCGCTCGGCATCGCCATCGCGGCGGTCGGCGCCGGCACCGCCTCCGCGGCCGACGGCCAGGCGGCCGGCGGCCTCGGGCTGCCCACCAGCGCGCTGACCAACCCGGCGGTGACCGGCGCGGTCACCGACACCGCCGCCAAGCTGCCCGCCGCCGGCAAGGTGACGGAGGCGCTGGGCACCCTCGCCCCGAGCGTCGGCCAGGCCGTCCCGGCCGGCGACACCCCGCTGGCCGGCGTCACCCAGCAGCGCGCCGCCATCCCGACCATCCCGGGCCTGGACAAGACCCCGATCGGCGGGCTGACCAGCACCCTCCCGGCCCTCCCCGGCCTGACCGGCTGAGCCGGAGGTCGCACCGGCGACGGGCCGCCCACCCCGGAGGATCCCGGGG
>NZ_JBHUAF010000112.1:7759-21957 GCF_042789895.1 Kitasatospora sp. NPDC056783 | reverse complement strand
AGAGCACCACCTGCCACGGCACGTACACCGTGACCGAGGCCGACGCCCAGGCCGGACACGTCACCAACACCGCCCGTGCCAACGGCACCGACCCGCAGGGACGGCCGGTCGAGAGCCCGCCCGTCGATCTCTGCATCACCGTCGTCCCCGGCGCCAACTCGCTGACCATCACCAAGCGGGCCGACGTCACCGAGAACGCGCGGCCCGGCGACACCATCACCTACACCTACACCGTCACCAACACCGGTTCCACCACGGTGACCGAGCTGGCCGTCAACGACGACCACGTCCGGCAGGTGACCTGCGACGTGACCACCCTCGACCCCGGCCAGAGCACCACCTGCCACGGCACGTACACCGTGACCGAGGCCGACGCCCAGGCCGGACACGTCACCAACACCGCCACGGCCACGGCCCGTGATCCGCAGGGCCGGCTGGTGCAGAGCCCGCCGGTCGATCTCTGCATCACCGTCGAGGCCTGCCCGCCGAAGGGGGGCGACCACAAGGGAGGCAAGGGCTGCCCCAAGCACCCGGGCCGCCCCGGTCACCCCGGTGAGCAGCCGGCTCCGCCGCACGGCGGCGGCCCGGGCCGGCTGCCGGAGGCCGGCTCGTCAGCCGGGGTCGCGGCCCTGGCCGGGGGCGGTCTGATGACCGTCGGCGGACTGCTGCTCTACCGGGCGAAGCGCCGCGCGAGCGCCAAGCAGCCCGTGGCGTAGCACCTTCGATCCCGCCGTCCTCCGGCGGTCGGACCGCCCCCGGTGCCTTCGGGTACCGGGGGCGGTCCGTTGTCCGTCCGCCCTGTCGTCACGCGGGCTGCGGGGCCAGTGGCCTGGTGCGGTAGCCGGCGACCGCGCCCGGGGGCACCAGGCAGGGCAGCAGCCAGTCCCAGAGGGCACCGACCCGGCGGACGCGTTCCTCGGCGGGGCAGCCGTCGGCGAAGACGACCTCCAGACCGCAGGCGGCGGTCACCACCAGGGTCTCCGGGCCGAGGCCGTCCGACCGCTCCCGCAACTCTCCCGCGCGGCGGGCGCCCGCCAGCAGGTCCCGCACCGCCCCGGCCCAGACGCTGTGGAAGCCGCGCATGCCGGCGAAGGCCGGCTGTCCGGGCGGCCCCGCCGGGCCGGCCCCGGCCTGCCAGCCGGTGTCCTCGCGGCCGAGGCGGAAGGCCGCCCGGATCACCGAATCCGCTCCGAGCACGTCGACCAGCCAGTACCCCGCGTCGATCAGCCCCTGGAGCGGCGAGGAGGAGGCGCGCAGGTCCGCGCAGACCACCCGCAGCAGGCGCTCGGCCTGCACGCACACCGCCCCGGCCAGTTCCTCCTTGGAGGCGAAGTGGAAGTACAGCGCCCCCTTCGTCACCCCGGCGGCTGCGGCGATCTCACCGAGGGTGGCCCCGGCGTAGCCGCGGCGGTCGAACAGTGCCGCCCCCGCTTCCACCAGCCGCCCGCGCGTCCGCTCCGACCTCTCCTGGACCACCTGTCCCCCAACCCCTCATGACGCCGAGCACGTTCCGACCAGACCCCGGCCGCCCCAGGACGGGCGCCGCGGCCTCCGACCGCCGTCCGCGGCCGGGTTCTTCATCCGACCCGGCTGAGCCGGGCCGCGGTGGCGCCGGGCCCGGCGCCCGCGGCGGCGGGCTCGCGCTCCGCCCGCTCCGGACCGGCGAGCAGGATGGAGCACTGGAGCCGCCGCAGTCCGACCGAAGGCTCCCCACAGCTCGTCGGCCGACGCTCCGGCCGTCACCGCCTGGTCCGCCCGCAGCGCCGGCAGTCCCAGTACTTGCCGCGGCTTCGGCGCCGACGGCACCACCGGCACTCCGCACACCCGGACGTCCAGCGCCCCGAGCACCCGGATCTCCACGATGACCACCCCTCATCACACGGAACGCCGCAGGCCCCTCCGCCGACGGCCGGCACCCGGGTCGACACCCCTGGGTCAGCTGCCAACAGTCAAAAACAGGACGTGCGGTTTGTCAACGCAAAACCGAACGTGCTGTTTGTTTTTGGCGGGACGTCATCGCTGGACGCGCCGTCGGAGACGGCGCCTCGGACAGCCCCGATCGCGCCCCCCTCCCGGCCCTCCGCAGCGGCCGGGGCGGGGGCACGCAAAAGGCGGCGCCGGACCCCCGTGGTCCCGCCGCCGCCAGTTCGTCTGTTCGGTCCGCCTGCCCGTTCCGCCCGGTGGCGCCCGGCGCCGTCCGGATTCCCGCAGGCCGGGACCCCGGTGAGCCGCTGTCAGCCGACGCCGGCCGCCGTCTGCGCCTCGGCTCCCGCGGCCGCCTCCGCCTCCGCCTCGCCGGCCTCCTCGGCCGCACGGGCCGCCGCGGCCTCCGCGACCACCTGGGCGCCGCGGTTCGGCCCCATCTGCAACGAACCGAGCACGCCCGGCACCGCGACGCTCGGCATCAGGTGCTGGTACAGCCCGGACACCCGCAGCTCCAGGTCCGCCCGGCCACAGAGCTTCTGCGACTGGATCTGCACCCCCGTCCACGCGGCGACCAGCAGCCACGCGGTGTCCGCCGGCACGACGTGCGGGAGCAGCTCGCCGCGCTCGCCGGCCGCGGCCAGCAGCGCCTCGAAGCGGTTGATCCAGCCGGGGGTGGCGCCACCGCCGAGATCGTCGAACACGTCCTGCCCGAGCGAGAGCCGGGCACCCGCGCTGAGCAGCGGATCACGCGGCATCAGGTGCGCCACCACCATTCCGGTGTCCACGAACTCCTGGAGCTTGCAGCTCCGTTCGGGAACTCCGTCCTGGACGAACTGCTCCTCCACCACACCCTGCGCCAGATCGCGCTTGGAGGCGAAATGGAAATACACCGCGCCGCGCGTCACCCCGGCCCGGGAGACCACCTCACCGATGGTCGCTCCCTCGTACCCGAACTCGTCGAAGACCGAGGCCGCCGCCTCCAGGATCAGCCGACGTGTCCGGAGCGCCCGTTCCTGCCGTACCACCGAAACCACCCCGCCGTGAGTTCCCGGAAAACAAAACCAACCACCCCGTATCTTAGCTTTGCCTCACCCGCGGCCGACAAGACGAATATCGTGAATCCCCCAACCCGCGTTCGTCACCTGCCCGGTGGTGATGCCGCACCCCTGCGGCCACGGTGGCGCCCTTTGAGCCTGCGGTCGGTTCACTGGCGCCAAAAACCGAACGAATGGTTTCTTCCGGCCGAACGCTTCGGCGCCACGGAGCGCCGAGCGTCCCCGGCCACGGGTCAGCCGCCGGAGGCCCCGGCGGAATCACGGCCGCGCTCACGGCCGGGGCCGCTGCCCGGGTCGTCGAGGGGCCAGGTGTCGCGGTCACGGACGTGGTCGTAGGCGGGGAGCTCGGCGGCCAGGACGTCGAAGTGGAGCAGCGGGGCCCACAGCGCGCGGTCGCCGACCACGTAGAGGCGGCGCTTGGCCCGGCTGGCGGCCACGTTGAGGAGGTGGGGGGTGCCGGCCGCCCACGCGCGGGCTCCGGGGCGGCCCGCGCCGAGCAGCAGGATCACCACGTCGGCCTCCTTGCCCTGGGCCTTGTGCACGGTGGCACAGCGCTCGTCGAGGTGTTCGGCGGTCCAGCCGGGCAGCGTGCGGCAGGTGTGGCGGGCTTCGGCGACGAGGGCGCGGAAGGGGGCGATGATGCGCATCCGTTCCACGCCGACGCCCTGGCTGTCGAGCCGGCGCAGCAGGAAGGTGAGGGCGCGGCGGTCGCGTTCGCCCCAGGGGGCGTCGGCGGGGCGGTCCGGGTCGGGGGTGTCGAGCCAGCGGCTGGGGAGCAACCCGTCGCGGTCGGCGTCGGGGAAGGGCTGGGGGTGGGTGCCGTGGACCATGAGGCCGCCGTACGCGACCTCGTTGCTGACGGTGAACATGGGCTCCTCGCAGCGGCGGTGGACGCGCAGCGGCGAGCCGACCCAGACGGTGTCCTGCTCGGCTCCGGTGGGCGCGGGCAGGTAGGTGCCGTACCGGTTGACCCGGTCGGCGACGGCCTGGGCGGAGGTGGCGGAGGGCAGCCACTCCTCGTCGACGCCGTGGGCGAGCAGCAGCCGGCGCTGGAGCGCGGTGGGCATGGTGACGACGGGTTCGAGCTGGAGCGGGTCTCCGACGAGGACGGCCCGGCGGGCGCGCCACAGCGCGCCGACGGCGGCCTGCGGGGTGGCCTGACCGGCTTCGTCGACGAGGACCCAGCCGATGGAGCCCCGGCCGAGGCGGGCGAACATGCTGCCGATGGAGGAGAAGGTGGTGGAGACGACGGGGACCAGGAGGAAGAGGGTCTGCCAGGCCTGGCGGACCTGCTCGTCGGGGACGGGTCCGGCGGTGCCGGCCATCAGCTCCACCAGGACCTGGAGGTTGCCTCGGATCCGCTGGGCGGTGTTGGCGACGAGGGCGCGGTGCAGGTCGAGGGCGCGCAGGAACAGGTCGCTGCGGGCGGTGCTCCAGGCCTCGTCGGACCAGGGGGCGCCGAGTTCCTGCGCGTGGTCGTCGAGGTCGAGCCAGTCCAGGGGCAGCGAGGGCAGGTCGGCCCGGGCCGCGCGCAGGGCGCGGTGGGCGGCGTCGAGTTCGGCGGTGGCGTGCTCCAGGTCGCGCCGGGCGGAGCGGGCTTCGTGGCGGGCCTGCTCGGCGTCCGCGAGGGCGGTGGACCGCGCGGCGCGGGTCGCCTCCTCGCCGCCGCGGGCGCGGGTGACGGCCGCGGCGGCCTCGGCGACGGCGGTGACGGAGCGGGCGTGCAGGTCGGTGGCGAGGTCCGCGGCCCGCGCGCGGTGGGCGATGTGCTCCTGGACCTCTTCCAGGGCGGTGCGCTGCTCGACGAGCCGGGTGAGGAGTTCGGCCCTGGTCCGGTCGCGGTGCTCCTCGGCGGCCTGGCGTTCGGCGCCGCTCTGGAGCAGCCGGCGCAGCCCTGAGCGCAGGCCCGGCTGGGCGGCGGGGGGCTCGGCGTGCAGGGCGGTCAGCACCTCGACCTGCCGGCGGTGCTCCTCCGCGCGTTCCTGGGCGACGACGAGGTCGGCCCGGGCGTTGGCGAGGGCCTCGCGGGCCTGGGGGACCTGCCCGGTCGCGGCCCGGTGGGCGTCCTCGGCGGCACGGGCGGCGGCGCGGGCGGTCTCGACGGCCGGACCGGCGGCGTCGTGGCGGGCCTCGGCGGCGGCCGCGCGCTCGTCGGCGCGGGCGATGGCGGAGCGGAGCGCGTCGAGGCGGGGGTGGACCCGGGCCGAGCGGGTCTCCGTCAGCGCGGCGGCGAGGCGGGTGCGTTCGGCGCGCAGGCGCTCGACCTCGGCCTGGGCGGACCGGAAGGCGGCGACGGCCTCGGGCCAGGAGGGGATCGGCTCGGCGGGGCCGGCCGGGGCCGGGGCGTCGACGGCCGGGGCCTGGGCGGTGGCCTGGGGCTGGGCCGTGCGGCGGTCGCGTGAGGGGGTGGCGGGCCTGGGCACCCGCGGCGGTATCCAGTCGCCGAGGACTGCGTTCATCCCGCGCAGCGGCGGGAGCCCGTCGGCCTCTCGGGCGGCGGTCTCGTCCTCGGGCAGCCGGCCCCACCAGAAGCGCTCGGCGAACTTCGTCCGGTTGCCCTTGTTGCCGAGCACCGCGGCGACCAGCCCCCAGGCGGGTGCGCCGCCCAGGAGCGCGGAGGCGAGGTCGGAGAAGTGGTCCGGGCCGTCGTGCCAGTACCCGTCGAGGGCGTCGGCGCCGGGCAGTTCGGCGGTGATGTTCTCCACGGCGCCGTTGTTGGAGGAGGTGACCACGATCTCGCGGCCGGCGAGCTTGGGGTCGAGGGCCGCGACGAAGCGCGCGTGGACGCCCTGGCGGTCCTTGCCGCGCCAGGCGCGGCCGACGAACGCCTCGTCGGGCCGCCGGTAGTCGGCCAGCACGGCGGCGCGTTCGACCACGAGGGCGGCGACCAGGTCGCGCAGCATGGTGGTCTTTCCGGTGCCGGGCGGGCCGTTGACGGAGAACAGGCCGCCCGGGTCGGTGTCGGCCGTGCCGGTCGCGGCCTCGGCGGCGTCGCGGTCGGCGAGCATGCGGTTGACGGCGAACTGCTGGCTGAGGGCAAGCGGGTACCGCGCCTTGGCGGGCCAGCGGCCCGCGGGGACGAGGGCCGGGTCGACGCCTTCGAGGACGGTGCGGCGGTCCTCGCGCACATCGGCGCGGGCGCCGACGGGTATGTCCCGGCGGTCGGTCAGGTAGGCCTCCAGGGCGGGGCCGAGGCCCCCTCCCCCGCCGTCCCGCAGCGCGGCCCGGACCCGGGCGAGGTCCGGCGGCAGCAGGCTGTTGAGGAACGGCTGGGCGGCGGCGGGCTTGGCCTTCCGGTCGCGCGGGCGGTGGACCAGTCGGCTCCGCACCCGGATGACGCGCGGGTCGAGGTGCTCCTCGACGCCGCAGAGGTGGGCGATCTGGGCCGTCAGGGCGACGAGGTCGGCGAGCGTGACGGGGCGCGGACCGTCCCCGTCCTGCGGCTGCTCGGCGGGTGCGGGCACCTCGGCGGCCGGTTCCGGCGCCGTGGACGTGGCCCCCGGGTCCGCCGCGGGGCCCCGGTCGACGGTGGAAGCCTGGTCCGCGGCGGCGCTCCGGTCCGGTCGGCGGTCCGCCGCCCAGTCGGCGACCCGTCGCACCAGGGGCTCCGTCGCCCCCTGCACGGCCGCCCCGGCGACCTCACCGAACAACGCCCCGACCGCGGCCACCGCCGCGCCGCCCAGGATCTCCGCGAGCAGCTGCCGCCAGCCGCCGGTGGCCTCCGCCTCCGGTGCGGGCGTTCCGGCCCCGGGGCCGGCACGCGGCGCGCTCGCCACGGCGCCGGGCCCCGGCGCGTACGGGATCGGCGTGGCGGTCAGCCGCCCGACCGCCACCGCGAAGGCCTCGCCCAACTCCTCGAAGCCGTCCAGCCACCCGGGTGCCGAAGGCCCAGGGTCGAAGAGCCTGCCGGTCGCCCAGGCGCACGCCGAGACCACCGACGTGTCCTCCACCGGTCGCCCGTGCTCGTCCAGGACCAGCGCGAACATCGCGCTCCCGCCGGACAGCACCAGTTCCTCGTCCGGCACCCCCGGGTCCGGGTCGGTGCCCGCGGGCAGCACGGCGATCATCGCCCGGCGCAGCAGCTCCAGTTCAAAAATCCCGCCGTACACCTCGTGCCGCCACACCATGCCCTGCGGTGCCCGCCACGCCGCCGTCTCCGGATGCTCCGGCGACCACGGCAGCACCGGTGCCGCCTGACCGGCGGCCGGTGTCACGTCGACGACGACCGGGTCCGACGCCCGGGGGCGCCCGGCGCGGCGCTTGCGCGGCACCTCGGGGATCGACGGCGGGCCGAACAGCTCGATCGCCCGCCAGCACTCCAGCAGATCCCCCACCCGCCGGTCCCGCACGTCCCCGCTGCGCACCCCGTTGCCCCCTGCGTCGAACCCGCGGCACCCAGCCGCTTCGTGTGCCGATCAACCGGGCGCAGAATCTACCGGACGGGCGGGTGCGCCGAGTGCGGGGGGCGGATGCTGTCACGGGGTGGCGTGGCTGTGCCGGCCGTGGGCCCGGGCCGGGCCCTGTCGGGGCGCGGTCAGGGCGCGAGCAGAGGTCCGAAGACCTGCCGGCCGAGCCGCTCGGCGTCGGCGCGGCCGAGGGTGCGGCCGGGCACCTCCGGGTGGTCGTTCGCCCAGGCGTCGGCGTTCGCGGCGTCGGTGAAGAAGTTCAGCGCGTCGCAGCAGACGCCGGCCGCGGGGCCGCCGCCGGGGCGCTCGCCGGCGAAGACCACCGCGCTCGCCGGCTCCCAGCGCAGGCTGTCGCCGGTCGAGGTGACGGTGACGGAGGCGCCGCTCACCGGGTCGGTGGAGGAGATCACCGCGTCCCGGCCGAGCATGGCCGGGACGCCCAAGGCGTCGACGGCGCACATCGACCACACCTCCACCCCGTTGTCGAGGCGGACCCGGTGGCGGGTGGGGACGGCGGAGAAGGGATAGGCGGCCCGGATGTCTCCGGCCTCGTCCAGGGTGAGGAAGTCCCCGTCGGCCAGCTCGGCGAGCACCTCGGTGGCGCCGCGCCCGGCCGTGGCCGCCACCGGTTGGAGCAGCCGCGCGTCGGGGGCGGACCCGGTGGCGGCGAAGTGGCGCAGGACGTACTGCTGCACCGCGCGCAGACCACGTTCGGCGGGGGCGCGGCGCCCGCGGCCGCCCCGGCCGACGGCGCCCGGGACGGCCGGGACGGCCGGCACGGCTGGCACGGCTGGGGCGCCCAGAGTGTCCGGGACGTTCGGGACGTTCGGGGCTTCCGTGTGAGGCGTGCAGCAGTTCGAGGTCCCGGCGCTGTGCGGCGCCGCGGCGTTCCGGCCGAGGGCCCGGCGCAGGGCCGTCTCCTCCGGCACGCCGGACACGGTGCCGTCGGGGCCGCGGTAGAGGCGGCACGACAGGCTCGGCGCCGCCCCGGGCGGTGCGAACGGGTCGATGCCGTCGACCAGGATCGTCGGCGAGCCGTACATGCCCAGTCGGACGGCGTCGGCCTCGTCGGCCACCTCGACCAGCTCCACCTCGGCTTCCCGTCCGTCCAGTGCGGCGGCCACCCGCTCCAGCGCGGGCCGCGCGTTCGGGCAGTCCGCCACCGTCAGCACCGTGATCCGCATGCGCCCAGTCCTCCAGACCGTCGTTCGACTCCTGCGGCCGACGTTAGACCTTCCAGTGCACTGGAAGGTCAAGCGATAGCCTGGTGGCATGCGCATCGGCGACCTCGCCACCCGCACCGGGCTGACGACCAGGACCATCCGGTTCTACGAGGGCAGCGGCCTGCTGCCCTCGCCGCCGCGCACCGCGAACGGCTACCGCGACTACCCGGACACCTCCGTGCCCCGGCTCTCGTTCGTCCGCGACGCCCAGCGCGCCGGGCTCACCCTCGCCGAGATCCGCTCGGTCCTCGCCCTGCGCGACGACGGCCAGGCCCCTTGCGGTCATGTCACCGGTCTCATCCAGGAGCACCTCTCCGACATCGAGCGGCGCCTGGCCGAGCTCGCCGCCACCCGGGACGCGCTGCGCCTCCTCGCGGACCGCGCCGCCGCCACCGATCCGGCCGCCTGCGGCGCGGACGACATCTGCACCATCGTCCACCCCGCGAGGCCGTAGCCCCGGCACAGCCGTCGCCCCGGCGGCCACCCCGCGCCGTTCCGTCGCGGGTTCGCTCGATTCAGGGGGCGCGTGCGCACCGGCGCAGCCTGGCCGGGTGCGCGCCGTCTGATCGAGAAAGTACGGTTACCTGCGGTATCTGCACGGCTACGGTTGGCATATGACGCACTCCCGAGTCCGCCGTCTTGTCGTCCGCACGGCCGGGGCCCTGGTGCTCCTGGCCGCTCCCCTCGGGGCACAGGCCGCCTCCGCGCACAGCCCGGCCGGGGACCGGAGAGCCATCATCACCGCCCTGAGCGAGAGCGACCGTGACGTACTGCAACAGGCGGTGGACGCCCAACTCGCCGCGAGCAGGGGCGGGAAGCAGACCGCCGCCAACGAAGTCAGCTACCCGGACGGGGCGGTGGTGGTGCTCCCGCTCCCCGGGCAGGCGCAGGCACCGCCGTGGAGCGGCGACCACACCCGCCGCAGCGTCCGGGGCCCCGACTGGAAGCACTGCCCGGCGCCGGCCACCGAGCCCTCGTACTACTGCTTCTACTCCGAGAAGAGCTGGGGCGGCCGGCGGATCCAGTTCAACCTGTTCCACGAGGAGGCGGCCGTCCACTTCGCCGACTACGGGTTCCGAGACCAGACGAGCAGCTGGGTGAACACCGCCCGCGGCCTGGAGGTGATCGTGGACAACGATCCTGGCGACGGCCGGTGGCAGATGCTCTGGAAGGAACCTCCGGAGTCGCTGTCCGGGTCGGTCGGCCACGACGACATGGCCGACCGGTTCTGGGCGGTGAGGCAGTAGCTACCGGCCCCCGCCGGCGGCCGGCGGCGAGGCGCTGCCGGTGGCGACCGGCTCCGGCGTGACCATGATGTAGGTCGGCGCCGGAGCGGTCTCCCGGGAGTCCGCCGCGAACCACCCGGCCCCGAACGCGACGATGCCGAGCAGAAGACCGCCGAGGATCAGGGTGACGATGTGCTGTTTCATGGGGCCAGGGTAGGGGCGCGGCATCCAACTGCCTTGCAGCCACGGCCCGATGAGCACATCGAGGGTCAAGCCACGTTGACGGGGTGGCCGTTGGGTGTTCGGCCCGGTGGACCGCTCGGCTCCGCCCGGGGCTGACGCCAGGCGTCCAGGGGGCCGCGTCCCGCGCGGCCCCACGGGACCACGGTCATTCGCCGGCGCCGCCCGCCGGGCGGTCGCCTTCGAACTCGGCGGCGTAGCGGGCGGCGGCTTCCGCGAGCCTGCGGGTCAGCCGCTCGGGTTCGCCGTCGAGGTGGGCGAAGACGATTCGGCGGGCCTCTTCGAGGCCGACGCCGAGCAGTTCGCGGGTGACGACCAGGGTGTTCTCCGGGAGCATGTGGCGCCGGTCCATCCACCGTTGGACCTCGGCCATCCCGTCGAGCGCCAGGACCTTCCGCAGGTCCTCGACCAGCGGGGCCAGCCACTGGGCGCGCAGGGCGTATTCGCCGCGACCGGCGAAGGTCGGGCGGAGGGCGGCGTCCAGCTGGGCCGGGTACTCCTCCACGGGTCCGGCGAACCGCGGGTGGTCCTTGGCGAATTCGTCCCAGTCGACGTAGATGTCGGTGATCTGCTCCGGGAGGACCGGCCGACGGGACCAGCCCTCCTCGGACTGGGTGACGACCTGCCGCAGCAGGTCGTAGGGGAGCTCGGCGGACCGCGAGAGCAGCACGGCGTCGTAGAGGTCCTTGCCCTGGGGGTGGGTGTCCGAGATCAGCCAGAGGATCTTCCAGGCGAGGGACAGCTGCGGAGTGGCAGCGAGCAGCGGTCCGGCGACGCCCGGCAGTCGCGATGGCTCGGGCGGGACGGGCAGGTGCTCGGTGAAGACGAAGTCCAGCTGGACGGTCCCACCCGGTACGCCCGGTGCCGACCACGGCAGGACGAGCCTGCGCCCGGGTATCCGGCTGTACGTCCAGATCTCGTCGCTGAGCGCCTGGTCGGCGTGCAGCCGCACCCGGCCCGAGAGCCGCTCGGCGCCGGCGGCGAGGTCCTGGAGCATGCGGTCCGTGCGCTCGTCCTCCAACTGCCAGTCCACCGGACGGACCACGAAGTCCAGGTCCCCCGGCTCCCGCGCCTGCTCGCCGTACCAGGCCCGCAGCAGGATGCTGCCGCGCAGCACCAGGTGTTCGGCCCACGGCGACACGGCGACGGCGGACAGGGCGGTGTTCAGCGCCTCGCGCCGTGCGGCGAGCCAGCGTTCGGCGAGCCGCGGGTCGGTGAAGGCCGGCTCGCTGGGGCGCAGGGCCCGGCTGTACTCGGCGAGGGCGGGGTCGAAGACCGGCTGCTGGCTGACCGCCTCGTCGTCGATCGGCCGCAGGCTCCTGGGCAGGCCCCGCTCCTCGCGCACCTCCTCCGACGGCGGCCGCTTGGGCAGCACGACGCCCTCCCACGGCCCCCACTGGAGCTCCTCCCAGGTCACCGGTGACTGCGGCGGGGACTGGTCCTCGGTCATCTCTGCTCTCCCTCTCCGTTCGGCCGGGCACCGTGCCCGCGCCCGTGCTCGCTGATCCATCCCGCGTCCAGCGCCTCGTCGCTGTCCACGACGACGAACTCGCGCTCCGCCGACACCACCTCGTGGCCGTCGGCGGCGAGTTCCCCCAGCAGCGCCTCCAGGCGGCGGCCCGCGGTGTCCAGACCGACCAGGCGGCACCGCTGGGTCACGAACCACTCCCGCCGGCCGTCCTCGCGCACCCGGCGTGGATTGCGCGACAGGTGCGCACCGTGCCGGACGGCCAGCTCGGTGAGCGCGGCGAGGCGGGCGGGGGCCGCCGGGCCCGTGGCGGAACCTCCGCCTGGGAGCAGCAGCTTGACGTGGTGCTCGAAGTAACGGCCGCTCCCGTGCGGCACGGCGTCCTCGTCCGAGACCGGGACGCCCTGCGCCCAGGGCGTGGCCTCGATCTTCGCCCGCAGGACGGCGAAGCCCGCCCGGGCCAGCCGCTCCGCCGTCCGGGACGTGGCGTCGGCGACCTCCTCCAGTGCGCCGCCGACCCGCAGGGTCAGCATCGGCTGCGAGGGCACCGCGCCGCGTGCCAGCAGGATCTGGGTGAACTTCAGGCCCTCGCCCTCGGCCCAGGCGGCCAGCGCCTCGGCGGCGGCGGCCACCACCGTCAAGTGCACCTCGAAGTCGCCCCGGATGTCGGGCGGAACGAGCCGGTCGTCACGGCTCCGGTCAGGACAGGTGTCGAGCATGGGGGTCATCCTGCCAAGTCCCTCTGACAACGCCGGGCCTGCGCCCGGACCGTTCCGGCCGACCGGGCCGACCGGGAAGGCCGAGAAGACGGAACGTCAGGCGGGCAGCACGGCAACGGCCTCCACCTCCACCAACTGGTCCTCGTACCCGAGCACCGCGACACCGAGCAGGGTGCTCGGGGCGTCGTGCTCCCCCATGTACGCCCGGTAGACGCTCCACACCCGCCCCAGGTCCGCCTGACGGCCGGAGGCCACGTAGACCGTGGTCCGGGCGATGTCGGTGAGCGCCGCGCCGGCGTCCTCCAGCGCGGTGATCAGGTTGCGCATCACCTGGTGGGCCTGGCCCTCGTAGTCGCCGACCGCGACCGTACGGCCCTGCTCGTCCAGCGGGCAGGCCCCGGCCAGCCAGAGCGAGCGGACCGACGCGTCCACCTCCGCCGCGTAGGCGTAGTCGACCGCCTTGGTCAGCCGCGTACCACGGATCAGCCTGACGGCGCTGCTCATTGAGTCCTCCGATGGCCCCGACCGAACGTTCGCGCCCATCGTTGGCGCTTCCCGAACGACCGTCAAACCATTTACCGGCACGCCGACTTCCGCATCGGGGCACGAGCGTCCGCGAATCACCGGTGTGGGTGATGGCGGCCCGGACCACCCGGACGGAATCCTGGTCCGTACGCCCGACCGCCCGCACGCGCACGGGCCGATCCGGCCTCGCCACCTCGACCCGGGAGTCACCGCCATGGAGCCCCAACCGTCCGGCCGAGACCAGGCCTCCGGAGTCCACCGGCGCCGGATGCTCGGCCTCGCCCTCGGGGCGGGCCTCGTCCCGGCCCTCGGCCCGGCCGCCCAGGCGGCACCCGACGCCGCGCCCGAGGCGTCCTGGTCGCTGCCCGCCGCCGCGCTGGGCCGCCGGGCCGCCGCCGTGGCCGCGAGCCAGCTCGGCGTGCCGTACGCCTGGGGCGGCGGCGACCGGCTGGGTGCCGGCCTGGGCTTCTGCGACGACCAGAACGGGTGGCTGAACGGCGTCTGTCTGGGCGAGAAGACGGTCGGCTACGACTGCAGCGGCCTGTCGCTCTACTGCTGGTACCGGGCCAGCCACGGCACCGTCGAACTGGGGCACTACACCGGCGCGCAGTTCAACCTGAGCGCCCCGGTGGCCCACGACGCGCTCGCTCCCGGCGATCTGCTGTTCTTCTCCCGCCCCGACGCGCCGCTCCACCACGTCGGGATCTACGTCGGTGAGGGCGCGATGATCCACGCCGAACGCACCGGCACGCTGGTCGCCCGGGTCGAGAACGCGCTCGAAGTCCCGCGCTGGGCCGACGAGTTCGCCGGTGCCCGCCGCCCGGGCCCCAGGGCCGACTGACCGGCGGGGCCCGTCCGCCCCACAGGCCGCCACGGCGCTCCCCCATCCCGTGGTGCGCGCCCGCGGCAGCGGTTCTCCTCGGCACCCGCCGCTCCCCCGCGTCCGGCGGTGCCGGCGCCTCGTCCTGCACCGCCCACTCCTGCGCGTCCAGTTCGGCGAGCGGCGCCCGCCCGGCCTCGGTGACCGAGACCGAGACCCGCCGCCGGTCGGCCCGGTCCCTGGCGCGCTCGGCGTACCCGGCGGCGGCCACCTGGTCGGCGGCCTTCGCCAGGTCGCCCGGGTCGATGGCCTGCCGCCGCACCAGGTCGCGCTGGGCCCGGGAGCCGAAGTCGGCGAGCGCGGCCGGCACCGCGATGGCCGCCGCCCCCGGCACCACCGGGCTGACCGCCACCGCTCCCGCGCAGGACGACGCGATGCCGGTCTTCCGGGTGGCCGACGCGGACGCCGCCCTCGCCCTTCGCCCGCGCCACGGCGGCACCCCGGCCGCCCAGGCCACCGGCCACCCGCAATGGGGGACGAACCCGCGCACCGCCCGTCTGCGCGACCCGGACGGCCGCCTGATCGAGCTC
>NZ_JBHUAF010000112.1:0-7749 GCF_042789895.1 Kitasatospora sp. NPDC056783 | reverse complement strand
GTCCTGCTGACCGGCACGCGCCGCCCGGCTCCCCTCCTGCGGCGGGACCGGGCAGCGGGGCCGGGCAGCGGGACGCCCTCTACTGCATGGACGGCGCGGGGCCGTCGGCCGACTGCCCGGCGGCGTCGAAGCCGCCCTCCGCCCGGGCGAACCCGGTGACCCGGAAGTCCGACGAACAGGCCCGCCCGAGGGCCGCCGACGCGGCGTCGGCCCCCGGGACGTGCCCGAGCACGGCGGCGCAGTACTGGACGGCGTGGATGGGCAGCGGGCGGAGCTCGGCCGAGCCGGCCGGGGTGGCGGCCACGGCCCCGGCGAGGGCGACACAGCCGGCCAGGGCGGGAGCGGCGAAGCCGCGGGGGAAGCGCATCGGGGTACCTCCGGTACGGGTGGGGCAGCCGGCCGCAGGATCGGCCGACCGGCCCATTCGACGGGCGGCCGCCGCCCCCGGCCCGACCGACACACCGCATGGCGCACTAGTCGTACGGACGCCACCGGCGCGCCCACCGACGGGCCCTCAGTTCCCGACGTCCTCCGCCCACAGCCGCGCGTCACACGCTGCCACCAGTGCCCCGATCCGCGCCCACGCCTCCTCGGCCGGCAGCGGTCGCAGCCGCCGGCCGTCCCGCAGCCGCAGCGCCACCGAGTCGTCCACGGCCTCCCTCGCCCCGATCACCGCCTGGTACGGCGCCAGCCGGGCCGCGCGGACCCGGGCGCCGAGGGTGCCGTGCTCGGGCCCGGCGATCTCGGCGCGCAGCCCCAGGTCGAGACAGCGCTGCCGCAGCCGCTCGGCCTGTGGCGACTCGGCCTCGGAGACGGGAAGCAGCACCACCTGGACGGGCGCGAGCCAGGCCGGGAACGCGCCGCCGTAGAGCTCGATCAGGTGGGCGACGACCCGCTCGACGCTGCCGATCACGCTGCGGTGCACCATCACCGGGCGGTGCTTGGCGCCGTCCGGTCCGATGTAGTGGAGGTCGAACCGTTCGGGCTGGTGGAAGTCGATCTGGACGGTGGAGAGGGTGAACTCTCGCCCTGCCCCGTCGGCGATCTGCACGTCGATCTTGGGGCCGTAGAAGGCGGCCTCGCCCTCCGCCGCCTCGAACGGCACCCCGGAGCGCTCCAGCACCTCGGTGAGCAGGGCGACGGCGCGCTCCCAGAGTGCCGGGTCCGCAACGTACTTGCCGCCCGCGCCGGGCAGCGAGAGGCGGTACCGGACGGGCACCACGCCCAGCGCCCGGTGCGCCTCGCGGATCAGCTCCAGTGCGGCGACGGCCTCGTCGGCCGCCTGTTCGGGGGTGCAGAAGATGTGCGCGTCGTTCAGCTGGATCGCCCGCACCCTGGTCAGGCCGCCCAGCACCCCGGACGACTCCGAGCGGTACATTCCACCCAACTCCGCCATCCGCAGCGGCAGTTCGCGGTAGCTGCGGGAGCGGGAGCGGTAGATCAGCGCGTGGTGCGGACAGAGGCTGGGGCGCAGCACCATCTCCTCCGAGCCCAGCTCCATGGGCGGGAACATGTCGTCGCGGTAGTGCGCCCAGTGCCCGGAGATCTCGTACAGCTCGCGTTTGCCGAGCACCGGGGAGTAGACGTGCCGGTAGCCGGCCCGACGCTCGCGATCGCGAATGAACTCCTCCAGGGAGTGCCGGATCGCGGCGCCGTCGGGCAGCCAGTACGGCAGGCCGGAGCCCATCAGCGGGTCGGTGTCGAACAGGTCGAGTTCACGGCCGAGCTTGCGGTGGTCGCGCGCCGGGCGGGCGGGCTCCGGGCGCGCGGGCTCCAGGTGGGCGGTCTCCTGGCGCGCGGGATCGAAGCGCAGGGGCGAGGACTGGTGGTCGTGCACGGGTGGTCTCCACTCGGGTCGGCGGGCGAGTGGGTCCGGGAACGGCGAAGCCCCGGGGCACTCGCCCCGGGGCTTCGGACTGGGTCAGCAGTCAGCGCGCCGGGACTCTCTCCGGCGTCGTCGTGGCGAGTGCAGCGCGCTTCATGCGTTCCACCGTAACAGCTCCGCACTCGCGGCGGTTGATCTTTTCCGGGAGACCTCGACCGGCTCAGTACAGCGTGACGCACCCGCGCGCGGCCAGTGCCGCCGACAGCGAAGCCGACGGCCGCACCGCGTTCCACCGCAGGTCCAGCTTCTCCAGCGCGGGCAGCGCGCCCGGTTCGGCCAGCCAGTCCGGCAGTTCGGTGATCCGGTTGCCGCGCAGGTCGAGGCGGCGCAGCAGCGGAAGGCCGGCGAGCGCGGCGGGGATCTCGGCGAGGGCGTTCTCCCTGAGTTCCAGCTCGCGCAGCTCGACCAGCCGGCCGACGGAGTCCGGCAGGCCGGTCAACGCGTTGCCGCGCAGCCAGAGTTCGCGCAACGCGCCGAGTTCGCCGATCGACTCGGGCAGTGCGGTGATCCGGTTGTGCTGCGCGCGCAGCTCGATCAACGCGGACAACTCGCCGACGGTGGAGGGGAGTTCGGTGAGCCGGTTCTCGCCGACGTTGAGATGGCGCAGCGCGGTGAGCTTGCCGAGCGCCTCGGGCAGGGCGGTCAGGGCGTTGTCGTGCAGGTAGAGGAAGTCCCGCAGCCCGGTGAGGCCGAAGAGTTCCCCGGGCAGCGCGGCGAGCCGGTTGTGCCCGAGGTCGAGGGTTCGGAGGTTGGTCAACCGCCCTACCCCAGACGGGAGTTCGCTGATGCCGGTCTCGGCGAGGATGAGCACGGTCAGCGCGGTGCGGTCCCACGTCCCGGCCGGGACCTCGGCGAGGGGGCGCCGCCAGAGGTTGAGCGTCACATCCGCCACGTCCGTCGCCTCCGCCGCATCCGCCACGTCCGCCATCACCCCTCCGTCCGCGCGTCCGGCCCGATCCGGCACTCCGCCAGTCGCCGACCGTACCACCGGCCGGCCAGGCCGGTGCCGGTCATCCCGAGGCACCGGCAGACCGCCGCCGCGCCCCGCCCTGACCGGCGGGCCACAGCGGCCGGTCCGGTCAGCCGAGCTTCGCCGACCCGAGCGCCGGGCCCCCCGCACCCGACGTCCGCGGGCCGGTGCCGCAGAAGGCCTGCTCCAGGAAGTCGATCTCCGCCATCAGCTCGGCGTTCACCTGTGTGTCGTCGCCGCGCGCCGTCACGGACAGCGACACCTGCCGGTCGTTCGCGGCCGTGGTCCACGCCTGGGTGCTGTACCCGGGCATCGAGCCGTTGTGTCCGTAGATCGGACCGCAGGAGAGCTGCCAGCGGGCCAGCCCGAGCCCGTAGCCGAACGTGTCCGCCAGCCCCTCGATCTTCATCGGAATGGTCGTGGTCATCTCGTTCAGCAGGGTCGGCGGCAGCAGCCGCCCGCCCAGCAGGGCCTTGTCGAAACGGTTCAGGTCGGCCGTCGTGGAGATCAGCGAGCCGGCCGAATTCGCCCAGGTGGTGCTCTCCAGCGTCACGTCCCGCTCGCTCCGGCCGTCCGGGGCGGAGCTCCCGGGCACCGTCCAGTAGCCATGCCCGTGCGGGCCCCGGATGCCGGTGGCCGCGCCCGGGAAGTAGGTGTCGTCCAGCCCGAGCGGTCGCAGGACGCGCGCGGTGATCTCCTGGGCGTAGCCGTGCCCGGTGACCTTCTCGACGATCATGCCGAGCAGGGTGAAGTTCACGTTGGAGTAGCTGTACGCGCTTCCCGGCGGGAAGTTGGGCGCGTGGGCGACCGAGGAGGCCACCACCTGGGCCGGGGTGATGGGCCTGGTGAGACCGCCCCGGTCCAGCCAGTCGCCGATGGCCGGCAGGTCCGCCCAGTCGGGGAAGACCCCGCCCTTCTCGTTGGTGGAGTCCCAGAGGCCGGAGGTGTGGTTGAGCAGGTGGCGGACGGTGATGTGGCCGCCGTTCGGGACGAGCCCGGGCAGGTAGCGCTCGACCGGGTCGTCCAGGCCCAGCCGCCCCTCGCCGACCAGCTGGAGCACGGTGGTGGCGGTGAACATCTTGGTGACGCTGCCGGCCCGGAACCGCCCGTCCGCGCGGATCGGGGCGCCGGTGGCCAGGTCGGAGACCCCGGAGGCCCCGCGCCAGGTCCCGTTCCTGTCCCTGACCTCAGCGATCGCCCCGGCCGCGCCGGCGCCGGTCACCGCCCGCAGCGCCACCGCCCTCGGGTCTCCGGTGCCCGGCCGCGCGTCGGCGGCCTCGGCGGCGCCCGCCGCGACCACCGGCCCGGCCAGCGCCAGACAGACCGCGCCCACCAGCATGGAAAGAGTGTGACGTGCCATGCGACCCCACCTTCGCCGTCGGCGAGCAGTTCCTCGCCCTCGGTGCCCAGCCTCGCCGCCGGGTTGACGGCCCGTCATCCTCCGCCGGGAGGAACCGGTCGTACACCCGCGAACGGAGGGCGTCCACCGGAAGGTGGAGGCCCTCCGACCCGCTCGGCTACCGGACCGCCGCCGGGCGGACCGGGTGCTTGCTCAGGATGGACACCCGGTTGAACGCGTTGATGGCGATCGCGACCCAGACCACCGCGGAGATCTCCGCCTCGCCGAACACCTCGCGCGCAACACCGTACGCGGCCTCCTGGAGCGCCGCATCCGCCGGAGCCGTGGTCGCCTCGGCCAGCCCGAGCGCGGCGCGCTCGCGGTCGCTGAACACCTCGGTGTCACGCCAGGCCGGGAGAACGCCCAGCCGCTGGGTGGTCTCGCCCTCGCGGATCGCGGCCCTGGTGTGCACGTGGAGGCAGTAGGCGCAGCCGTTGATCTGCGACACCCGGAGGTTGACCAGCTCCACCAGGCGGCGGTCCAGCCCCGCCTCGGCCGCGACCTCGCGGGCCGCCTCGGCGGTCGCCAGCAGCGCCCGGTACGCCCGGGGGCTCTGCTTGTCGATGAACACCCGCTGGTCCGTCGGGACCACCGTCACATCACTCACCTGGACTCCTTAGGCTGGTCACACTGTCGCCCGTCACTCTGCCATGCCATGATAGTTGAATATAGAACTAATCGCACCTGGGAGGGACCCACCCGTGAGCACCGCCGACACCGACCTCGCCGCCACCCCCACCGCCGACCCGCGCGTGGAGGTGCTGCCCGCCCGGGACGTCCCGCTCGGCGGCCCGCGCGCGATGACCGTACGCCGCACCCTGCCCCAGCGCGCCCGCACCATGATCGGCGCCTGGTGCTTCGTCGACCACTACGGGCCCGACGACATCGCGAGCACCGGCGGCATGGACGTCGCCCCGCACCCCCACACCGGCCTGCAGACCGTGAGCTGGCTGTTCACCGGCGAGATCGAGCACCGCGACAGCCTCGGCGTGCACGCGTACGTCCGGCCGGGTGAGGTCAACCTGATGACCTCCGGCCACGGCATCGCCCACTCCGAGGTCTCCACCCCGGCCACGACCGTCCTGCACGGCGTCCAGCTCTGGGTCGCGCTGCCCGAGGAGCACCGCCACACCGGGCGCGACTTCCACCACCACGTACCCGCCCCGGTCGCCCTCGACGGCGGCGAGGCCCGGGTCTTCCTCGGCACCCTCGCCGGCGACACCTCCCCCGTCCCCACCTTCACCCCGCTGCTCGGCGCCGAACTCCTCCTGCGCCCGAACGCCTCCGTCACCCTCGACATCGACCCCGCCTTCGAACACGGCCTGCTCGTCGACACCGGCGAGGTCCGGTTCTCCGGCACCCTCCTGCGCCGCGCCGAACTCGGCTACCTCGCCCCCGGCCACAGCACCCTCACCCTCACCAACACCACCGGGACCGACGCCCGGCTGGTGCTGCTCGGCGGCACGCCCTTCGAGGAACAGATCGTGATGTGGTGGAACTTCATCGGGCGCTCCCACGAGGACATCGCCCGGGCCCGCGAGGAGTGGCAGGCCGCCTCCGACCGCTTCGGCGCCGTCGAGGGCTACCCGGGCGACCGCCTGCCCGCCCCGGAGCTCCCGGGAATCCCCCTCAAGCCGCGCGGAAACGTGCGCTGACCCGGTCTTCTACCGATCTGGGGTGCGGCGGCCGAGTCCGTCGCACCCCCGAGCCTCCGCCGCACCCCCGAGCCGGAGTCCCCCGCGCCCACCCCGAAGCGGCCGCTGCCACGATCCGGTGTCCCGGCCGGGAATCTGCCGCGTCTGTGCGGGCCTCGGCACCGGAACGGTCGCCGTCGGGACCGTGGCCGCCGTCACCCCCGGCGGCGTCGCCCGCGCTCGCGCGGCCCTGCCCAGTCGGCGGGGGCCGCCCGGCTTGGCACTCAGCGGCTGACCGGTACCCGCGGGCGCCCACGGCCCCAGTGCCGCGCACAGGTCCGGCCGGGCGTACCCGCCCGGTGTCGGGGCGATGTCTGCCGACCGCACTCCGGGCACCAGGGTTCACTGATCGCTGACGTCGCCGTGTGCGGAGGTTCCGATGCGAGGAGGCTTGCGGATGGGTACGGCCGGGCTGAGTCGGGATGATCTCAGATCGCTGTTGGTGGCGCCCGCGACGGCAGCCGAGCGGATCGGGCTGGAGATCGAGTGCGGCGTCGTCGACCCGCAGACCGGGCTCGCCGCTCCCTACCGGGGAAGGAACGGGATGCGGGCCGTCTTGGAGACCGTGCTCGCGGAGTGGGACGGCAAGGCACAGTTCGACGCCGGGGAAATGGTCGGGGTCGAGACGGCCGCCGGAGGCCTGATCGGGCTCGAACACGGCGGCCAGCTGGAGTACTCGGCCCCTCCGGCGGCCGATGTGGCCACGGCGGTGAACGACGTACGGCTCACTCTCCGCCGGCTGTCGGAGCTTCTGCGGCGCTTCGACCTCGCGCTCCTGCCGGGCGGGTACCTGCCGTTCGACCGGATCGAGACGGTCCCCTGGGTGCCCCTGAGCCGCAGTCCGCTCATGCGCGACCACTTCAACGGCCTCGGCGAGGCGGGCAGTCACGGAGCGCGGATCCTGTCGATGTCGACCTGCACCCAGGTCCATCTCGACCACCTCTCCGAAGATGACTTCGCGCAGAAGTTGCGGATGCAGGCGGCCGCGTCACCGGTGATCGCCGCACTGCTCGTCAACTCGCCGCTGTACGGGGGCCGGCTGGACGGCCTGCTCTCACACCGGTCGCAGGACTGGCTGCTGACGGACCCACGGCGCTGCGGCCTGGTCCGGCCGGCCTTGCGCGACGACGTGGGCCTCGACGCCGTCGTCGACTGGGCGCTGGACATCCCGATGATCTACTACCAGGACCGGACCGGAGCACTGCGGCCCGCCCCCGACCGGCCGTTCTCCTCACTCCTCCAGAACGGGTTCCCCGACGGCACCCAGCCGCTCCTCAGCGCATGGGCCACCCATCTGAAGCAGATCTGGACGCACGTCAGGATCCGCCACACCCTCGAGATGCGCGCCGCCGACGGCCCCGCGTACGAGAACATCCAAGTCGTACCCGCGCTGTGGGTGGGGCTCAGCTATCACGCCTCGTCCCGGGCCGCGGCCTGGGAGTTGCTGAGGCACTACAGCGTGGCACAGTTGCACGCGGCGACGACGAGGTTCCCGGCCGAGGGGCTGCGCACCGTGCTCGGCGGCGAGCGGGTGCGCGAACTGGCGGGCGAACTCGTCCGACTGGCCAGGGAAGGGCTGCGGGCCCGGGTCGCCGCCGGCCTGGAGCGTCCGGAGGTGTCGGCCTACCTCGACCCGTTGGACGAGGTGCTGCACACCGGGAAGACCTTCGCCGAGCAGTGCGCCGACCGCTGGGAGACGGACCTGCGGCGCGATCCGCGCCGTTACGTCGAGCTCTTCCGCGTCTGACCGCACGGCACCGAGGCATTCGCACAAAAGCGTTCGCACCGGACCATGCGGTCC